>NZ_JAJEQD010000028.1:0-13235 GCF_020687175.1 Veillonella fallax
GAACTTAAAATAGCGATGGAGCCAGTAATTTACTGGCTCCATCGCCTATAAAACCAACACGTTTTGTCCTATAACCCAAGAATTCAATTGGTAAGATGCATAAAAAAGCCCCGAATGAGATATCTCATTCGGGGCTTTGGTGATTTATATAGTCTTTAGGTGTGAAGGCTTGTAGCTTTCACCATTATAGTTAATTCGTAACGAATTATAGTTAGAATTAGCGAGTACGTGCGTTAGATACGCGAGCGGATTGTGCAATTGCGTATGCAGTACCTTTAACTAAATCGTAAGTATCAGCAGTGTTGCCAGATACTGTTACAGCTGCTACAGTGTCGTCAGTTACTGCGAACAATGCAGTTGCGTAAGGGTGTTGTGCACCATTTGGAACTGTTACAGCACCAGATTTAACAACGATGTAACGGTTGCCGTTGTTGAATACGTCGTAATGAGCAGCTTGTTTTACCCCATCATAGCTTTCATTGTAAGCGAACAATGCAGCTACTTCACCGCCTACTACTTGACCAGTTTGTTGCATGGAACGCAATTTAGCAGCTGCTACAGCTGTTGGTTGAGTCATGTTAACAGTGATACGCAAGGAGTTGTTGTTTACAACTGCTTCAGTGATTACGTTTGTAGAGAATACATTTGCAACGCCGTCGCCAGCACGGTTGTAGGAGCTAGCAGTTTTCACTTGGTAGCCGTTAGTGTATGCAGGCAAGTCGTAAGTGTAAGATTTGCCGTTCAACAACAAGTCGAATGCGTTTAATTGGTTAGTTTTATAACGGGAAACATATGCACTGCCGTTACCATTAGCTGTTACGGAAGTTATAGTTTCTTGGTATACAGGTTGGCTGTTAGTAGCGATAGGGTCCATGATTTGAAGACCTACAGCTGTTGTTTCAGGTGCTACGAAGATTGGATCGCCTAATTCTTTAGATACAGGCATTTGTTGAGCCATGTCACCTGCTGTGTAAGGTACCGCTGGTAAAGGTTTGTAACCAGGGCGTGGTGCGCTTGTTACATAACCAGATTGGTAAGCTGGTGTAGCCGCTTGAGGTGCTGCGTAAGTATATTGCTCTGCTGCAGCGCGTTCGTAAGCACGTGCATTAGCATCGATGGATGCTGCGAAAGCAGAGAAAGACATAGTTGTAGCTGCAAATACTGCGAAAGCAGCTGCTAAATGTTTTTTGTTCATAATAGTTCACTCCTAAATACATGATTTTTACAAATAACACAAATACTAACATGTATTATATATGAAATTCTGTTAATTGTAAATAAAATATAAATTTTTTTCTTAATTATAAACAAATATAATCAAATGAGTCAAATTTTGTACAATTAGCTTAAATTAACCCCAGAATTAAGCACAGAATATCATATTACTATATAATAGTATTTATGTATAATGACATTATTATATCGAAAAAAATAGTTTTAGGCTATACCTAAGAACAAGAAATATATAAATTAGATGAAATTTGTGAATTATATAAATTATATAAATTGAGATGGTGAAAGCTTCACTAGGGAGGTCTCATGAGTATTAGCGTCTATTATGGACGAGCAGGATCAGGCAAGACACGTGCCGTATATGAACGGATACGTCGAGTCATGACCGATTGTCCAGGGGAACCTATAATCTTACTCGTTCCTGAACCAGCTACGTATCGCGTAGAACGGGAGCTTGCTGAGTTTATGCCTGAAAAAGGCTTTACTACGGTTCGCGTCGTAGGTTTTGGTCGTTTGGGGTACCAAGTATATCAATCCATAGGCTCTAAGGGGGCCGGTCAATCAAGCTTATCTAGCTTTGGCCGGTCTATGTTGTTGCGCCTTGTAATGAAACGAAAACAAAAGGAACTGGGCCTATTAGAACAGGCTACTAAACGTCCTGAGTTTTCTTCTGTATTGCAACAACTCTTTTCTGAGTTTCGTGCATTCCGCGTCGGACCTGATGACCTTGAACGTGGGGCGGAGTCCGTTAAAAATAAAGTATTACAAAAGAAATTGCAAGAACTTGCCATTTGTATGGCCGCCTATGAAGAGGAAATCAGTCGTCGTGGGGAGCGCGACATCGATCCTATCATGGAAATCGTAGAGGCTTTGCCTCAATCTCCACTGATGGAAAATAGTCATGTTTTTATCGATGGTTTTCATTGGTTTACACCTACGCACTATGAGTTGATTTACACCTTGTTTGATTTGGCTAAGGAAGCGGTTATTACCATCGACTTGCCAATGGCTCCAAAGGCTTTAAATATTGCGCGTCGAGGGGAGCATCTCTTTAGCCGTCCTTTAGAGATTTACGATACTTTAGTGGCTCGTTATGGATCTAGCATTAACTGGGTTGGATTTGATGGTAAACGGGGTCCTCACATCGTACAAGAATTAGAATCTAATTACTTTACTAGTCCTAGCAAACAAAATTCTACCGATACTACGATTCCGCTCATTCGAGGTTATAACCGGGAACGGGAAGCTGATGCGGTGGCTCGTCGTATTTTAGCTTATGTGGAATCTTCTCCAGAGGCTCGATACCGCGATGTATGTATTATGCTTCGCGAGTCCGAAACATACGGAGATACCTTGGAAAAGGTCTTTACTCGCTACGGAATCCCGCACTTTATCGACCGTCAGCGGCCTATGAAAAACCATCCATTAGGCGAATTGTTGACAGCCCTCTTTGATATCGTGCGTCATAGCTACAGTCGAGACAGCATGTTCTTATTGCTTAAAACAGACTTGATGCCTCTTACCCGTGAGGCCGTAGATGAATTAGAAAACTACGTACTCGAGTTTGGTATCGACCATTATAAATGGGAACGTGAAAGCTGGCCCTATTTACGAGGCTTTCATGAAGGACAAGATGAAGAAAGTCATGTAGATGCACCGCGTAGAGCTCGTGTCAACCAAGCGAGACAAACCATTATGGACATACTATCCCCATGGTTTGACTTTGCCGCTCATAGCGAAGGTCATACGGGCGCTGAGTGGGGTGCGCAGCTGTATGGTCTCTTAGAAACCTTGCAAGTGCCTGAGCGTCTCTATGAATGGGCAAAAGATGCAGAAACGGTGGGGGATCAAGAGTCGAAAGCCAGCCATGAACAGATGTACAATGCTGTTATTTCTTTCATAGATGAAATCTCTATGGTCATGAAGGATGAAGTGTTGACCCTAGATGAGATGATGTTGCTCCTCGAAGAGGGCTTGAGCGATGTAAATTACTCTATGATTCCTCCGTCCTTAGATCATGTGGTGATTACCACCATCGAACGTGGTTATAGTCAATGGTGGCCTAAGGTGTTCGTCATGGGCCTCAACCAAGGTGTATTCCCACAAAGTATGGGCGACGAAGGTCTTATTAAGGATAAGGAACGTCAAGAATTAGCCGATGCAGGCATTACCTTGGCTGAAGGGGCATTGCCGAAGGCTTTCAACGAGAATTTCCTATTATACCTAGCCATGACGCGGGCATCCGATTCGTTGACCTTGTCCTATGCAAGCTCTGGTGAGGATGGAACCGGTCTTGAGCCATCCCTTGTGGTGAAGCGCTTAGAATCCCTCGGGTATGTCGGTAAGGCTGTAGATATTCCGTTATCCATAGAGCCTGATACAGAGCAGGAATATGTGTGGCGTCCGCTCCAAAGTTTATCCTTATTATCTGAGCGTTGGGGTGCCCTCTTTAGTGGACATGAGGTCAATCCACTGTGGTGGGGCCTCTATAACTGGGCTCGTGAAAGTAGCACGTATCGTCCACGTTTAGCCGAGGTATCTCGTGGTATTCGAGATAATAACGATGTGCCGGTCATTACGAAGGATTTAGTGAACGGATTGTTCCTATCTAAAGGCTACATGTCTGGTTCTGTAACGCGCCTAGAGAGATACCAACAATGTCCATTTAAGTTCTACGCTCAATATGGTTTGAAACTAGAGCCACGTCGGGTGCGTTCCTTTGGGGCTCCTGAAATTGGTACGTTCTTACATGCTAACCTAGAACGGTTAGGCAATTATCTATTAGAAAATAATAAACAATGGCGTGATCTTAACGAAGAAGATCAACTTAACCTATGTCGCTCTGTAGCAGATGAAATCTTACAAGAAAATCATTCTGGTGAGGAAACGAGCGATGCTTACCAAAAGGCAATCGAGCAGCGTGTACAACGAACATTACATGTGACGGTAGACCGCCTTGTTGAGTGGTCCAAGCGCAGTGATTTTGATACAAAATACTTAGAGCAAGATTTTGGACGTCAAGGCGGCTGGGATCCGATTCGGGTGCCTCTTGGGGAAGACCGTTATTTACGACTTATTGGTCAAATTGACCGCATCGATGAATATACTCGAGATGGTCAAACCTATGGTATGGTTATTGACTACAAATCGGGTGGCGCCCATGTAACAGCCCAAGATGTGTACTATGGTCTTAAATTGCAGCTCATGACATATCTATTGGCCTTAGAATCCGCTTATGGTAACACGCAAGGACAATCTATGGCTCCTGCAGCTGTGGTGTATTCCTATGTGAAGAACCCTAAAATCCCTGCTGGCGCGCCTCTATCCTATGAGGATGCAGTAGCTTTAGCTAAGGAAAGCGACGCATGGCATAATAGCGGCTACTTCTCCGATGATATCGAGTTATTGACGCATATAGACAATAAGTTCTTATCCTACGGTTCTAAACGAGGTCCATATGTACCAATTGCGACGAAAAAGGATCAAACGATTTCTAGCAGAGATTTACATAAGGTTAAGAACACCGGCGAGTTTGATGTAATGTGCCGTTATACCAACCACGTCATGGCTGACATCGGTCGCAACATCGGGGATGGTCAATTCCCAATTCAGCCGTACCAGTTAAATAAGAATAGACCTTGTACATACTGTGATTACAACACTGTATGCCGTTTTGACTCTAGCCGTAATCGATACAATTACTTATCTAGATTGTCCGAAGATGATGCACTAGAACGGATGAAAGAGGTTCTAAACGAAGGAGGTGAAAACCATGGGTGTTAAATGGACGCCAGAGCAGGAGTCTGCCATTATAGCGCCTAAGGATTCGTCCTTAGATAATCAAACCTTGCTGGTAGCGGCAGCAGCCGGTTCAGGTAAAACAGCTGTTCTCGTAGAGCGTATCATTACGCGTTTAAAGGATATGGATAATCCCTTATCCGTGCAAGAGCTCATGGTTGTAACCTTTACAAAGGCGGCAGCGCAAGAGATGAGTGCTCGTATTGGGCTAGCCTTGGCAAAAGCCATGGAGTCGACTGATGATGAGGCTATGCAAGAGCGTCTTGAACGACAGCTTAATCTTTTACCATCTGCTCATATCTCTACGTTGCACTCCTTCTGCCAATGGGTGATTCGTTCCTATTTCTATAAGCTTGATATTAATCCAACGGCTCGTATTGGTAACGAAGCAGAAATGGCGCTGTTACAACAAGAGGTATTAGCCGATTTATTAACTAAATCCTATGAAGAGGGCCTTTATAATATCTATGAATTGGCGGACTTTTTCAGCGATGATAAATCTGATGCAGGCTTAACAGCGAAGATTATGTCCCTATATAACTACGCTATGTCCCTTGCTAATCCTGATGGTTGGTTACGCAAAGCCTTAGCGCCTTATAAAGAGGCTAAGGAAATAAACCCAAGCGATACGTTATGGGGCCAATATATGTGGGATCAACATATAGCTGTTATAGATCGCATTCGTGAGCGCTTAGAGCGGATGGAACAAATCTTGCTAGATCCAGTGGGGCCTCATAAATGGCAAAATATATATGATAACCAATTAGCTGCACTAGACATACTTTCAAATGCTCAAACTTGGGATGATATGGGCGAAGCTTGTAAGCATATGGATACCTTTATTAAAGATCAGTTCCGCATGGGCTCAAAAGAGGCACAAGCCTTTGACCCTATATTAGTAGCTGAGTTTAAATCCTTAGGTGCTCAAAATAAGGATGACTTCAAAGCCATGCAAGCAGCAGTGTTTACCGTGCCAGAAGCTACCTTACAAGAGCAGTTCAAGGCCCAATATCCTATCATTGAAGGTCTTGTGGAGCTCACCATTGCATTCCACCAAGCTTATCGGGACATGAAGCAAGAGCAAGGCATTATGGACTTTAGTGACTTGGAGCATCTATGTTTAGCCCTTCTCGTTGAGCCTGGTACAGAGGATGATCCTCAGCCGTCTGACGTGGCGAAGGAGCTGCAAGATACTTTCAAAGAGATCATGGTCGACGAATACCAAGATACAAACGGTGTGCAAGAGACGATTATCAACTTGATTTCTCGCGTCGACAATCGGTTCTACGTAGGGGACGTGAAGCAGGCCATTTATAGCTTCCGTATGGCTGATAGTTCTCTGTTTATGGAGAAATATAACACCTATGGCGGTAATGATGCGGTAGAGCGCCGTATCGACCTAGCAAAGAACTTCCGATCTCACGAAAATATTTTGGCTGCCACAAATTTCTTATTCTATCAAATCATGACGGAAGAGGCGGCAGAGCTTAACTATACAGAGGCTGAATCCCTTATTCCTGGCCGCATTGTAGAGGATGCACCTGAGGATTGGGTTGGAGGCGACGTAGAATTGCAGCTCTTAGATGTGAGCAAGGATACCCTCGGTGCTAGTGAAAGCGACGAAGACGAAGGGGATGACCCTGAGAATAACGAGCGCGAGCTAGATTTTATCATTCAGAAGATTAAGGAAATCCACGCTGCTAAGAAGCAGGTGCAAAATCCAGATGGTACATTCCGTCAAATCGAGTGGCGAGACTTTGCTATTTTGCGCAGATCTTTAGCTGGTTGGGGCACCCGTGCCGTAGAAGCCATGCGCCAAGCGGGCATCCCTGCGGTAGTAAATGAGCGGGATGGCTACTTTGAAGCCCAAGAAATTCAGCTTTTACTAGCGTTGTTATCCATCATAGATAATCCTGAACAAGACTTGCCGATGGCTGCGGTGTTGCACTCCGGTCTCGTTGGGCTTGATGCAAACGAGCTAGGTGCGTTGCGCCTGTCTGGTGAGGGCTCTTTGTGGTCTCTCATGCCAGCTTATGCAGAAGAATCACAAGATGAGCGTTTATTAGCTTTTATTGGACATATGGAGCGTTGGCGTACCTTGTCACGTCGTCACGGTGTGACCGATTTATTGTGGGATATTTACGAATCCCAAGATTATGTAAACTATGTGGGTGCCATGCCAAATGGTCTTGTACGCCGTGCGAATGTTCTCGCCTTATACGACCGCGCTAAGGGCTATGAGGCCTCTGGCTTCCGTGGACTCTTTAGATTCTTGCGTTTTGTTGAAAGCTTGCGCGACAGTAATCAAGATATGCCTCTTGCCAATGTGGTCAGTGAAGCGGATAATGTAGTGCGCCTCATGACCATTCACAAGAGTAAGGGTCTCGAGTTCCCTGTTGTATTCCTATCTGGGATGCAAAAGAAATTCAATATGATGGACCTTCGCTCTGAGCTTCTTATCGATAAGAACGCAGGCCTTGGCTTAAAGGGATACTTCCCAGATATTCGAGTATCCTTCCCGACCATGCCGTGGTTCTACGTGAAAGATGTCAAAGAGGCAGCCCTGAAAGCCGAGGAACAGCGTATTCTTTATGTAGCGTTAACACGAGCACGAGATAAGCTGTTTATGACAGGCTTTGTGAAAGGCTTTAAAAATTCTAAGGGTGGGTTGAGCACCTTAGGTGAACTCATTAAAAATGCTGCCTCTGTAGAAGGCCAACAATTGCCAACGGATATTATCACTCAAGCCAATACGTATTTAGATTGGCTCATTATGGGCTTTGCTCGTCATTTAGACGGCGGCAATCCATTGCGTGTAGCCATTGAGTACGAAGGGCCAACCTATTTTGACTTACCGGACAAGAAATGTCGTATCAAGGTTGAAATTCACGATGGCTCTCTTTACGGTGATCTCGATTATAAAGCAGATATTGACGAAACCACTATCAACAAGGTACGTGAGTTAAAAGCTGTTAATGCTGTAGAATTACCACAGGAAATAGTAGACCGCTTTAACTATACCTATCCGTACAACGATGCCACACGACGGACTGCTAAAATCTCTGTTAGTGAATTGAAACGACGATTCCAAGAACGAGAACTAGAAGCAGGGACTATTGATACCCTTAATACACCTGCTGAAGTAGTAGATATGGTAGAGGCTGGTGCTCAACGAGCGGTCTCAGATACTATTCTAGGTCAGGCAATCAAGCTAGATACAGAGGAATCTAATGCTGCAAATAGCAAGGATATTAATAATATCACGGATGATGAGGCCAATTTTGGTGTACAAACTGTTTCAGTTTCAGCCGATGATTTAGCGAACTCCGTATTCGGTCGCAAGCCGCAAGCATTACAGTCTGAAGAGGATGTGTTAACAGGGGCTCAATGGGGTACCTTAATGCATGAAGCTATGCAGTGGCTTCCTCTCACTAAGTATACGCAAGCGTCTTTAACAAAAGAGCTTGATGCACTTGTAACGAAAGGGACTTTCACGGAGGAAGAACGAAATTTATTAAGCGATACGAGTCTTTATAAATTCTTCAGTTCTGACCTTGGAAAGCGTCTCATCAATGCTAAGCGTATCGAACGAGAATTGCCGTTTAGTATGCTCTTTGAAGGAAAACGCGTATATGATACCTTAGAGGATGGCGAAAATCTATTCCTTCAAGGTATTATCGATACTGCCTTTGAAGAGGACGGCGAATGGGTTCTCGTAGATTACAAGACGGACCGCGTCAAATCTGGGGAAGATCTCATCAAGCGCTATAAAATACAAATGGACCTCTACAAAGAGGCGTTACAGCGATTGACGGGGATGCCGGTAAAAGCATGCTATATCTATAGCTTCCGCTTGCATGATGCAATTGTTGTAGATTAATTTAGACATCTACATATGATTAGCGGATTTCTCTATACGTGTGTAATATGTTGTAACAATTAGATATGTAATACACATAAAAAAGCTCTCTATCCTTGGATAGAGAGCTTTTGTGTTATATATGAGGTAATATAGGTAAATTCAAAGCCTTTTTCTTTTTGTGTTTTGCTGGTGCGAATACTTTTAGTACACGCGGCAATACTTCGATATCTACTGGCATGGATGGACCTTGATCGCCGTCCATATTAGTAGGTAAATCACCGATATTAGATAATAGTTCAATATGAGCTTTTTTTACAGTTAGTGTTGTTGTATAACGGGAATTATAGATGGCGCCACTGATGATGAGTGGTAGTACGCTTAGGATATCGAGGATGAAGTATTCCTTAAAGATGATGATACGCATATAGCCATCGTCTACAGAGGCTTCTGGCATAAAGCGTTCAAAGCTAGATACTACATTGGTAAGCAATGCTAACACGAGCGGTGATTTACAGATAAAATCATCGTTCTCTGTTTGGATGCGATATGTGTAGTCCTTCGTTGTGAACAATGCTTGGCCTGCGCGCAAGAAGTAGGCGAGTGGGCCTAAAATGCTTTTTTCCTTTGGGGTAACCTCTTCGATTACCTTTGGAATAACACCGGCTGCGATATTGTTGCAGAAATATTTATCATTGCAACGACCAATATCAATGGTACGAGTTTGATTGATATCAATACGTTTGATCGCTTGTATTGGATTTTGGTGAATGCCAAGGGCACGAGACATATCGTTAACAGTACCTACTGGAATAAAACCAAAGGTAGATTTAAAGCCCCCTTGGGCAATACCGTTTACGGTTTCATTTACTGTGCCGTCACCGCCCATGCAGAATACAGCATCGAATCCGCGTTCGCAAGCATCCTTAGCAAAACGTGTAGCATCTCCTTCACCGGTGGTGAATTTGACCTCAATCGTTTCGAATAAGGTGCTCAATTTCCATTGTAAATCGAGGGCATATCGGCGCGCCGCACCGCCACCCGATACAGGGTTTATGATTACCAAACAACGGCTCATGATATAACTTCCTTACTTTCAAAAATGAGATATAGCTATTATCTATCGTTAAATTGACAGTCTTAGATATGGGCTCTATAATTGTATTATATGCACTAAATCATATATGACATATTTATTCAAAATAAAAAATATATCGTACAATATATTATACTCATTTTAGCCGTTCTTTGAAAGTATGAAAGATATAACGGGATATAAGATTAGGGGATAGTAATGGGAAAACAAGATTCGAAAGATAAATATAAATTATCCGCAGTGGATTCCATTGAACGCTTGCCGCTCAGTGAACAAGTTTATTTGACATTAAAAACAGCTATCTTAACAGGCGAATTGATGCCGCAAGAAAAGCTTAACGAAGTAAAGATTGCAGAGCAATTGCAAGTGAGTGCAACACCTGTGCGTGAAGCATTCCGTAAATTGGCTAAAGATAACCTCGTAGTGATCGTTCCTTGGAAGGGCGTTACTGTAAAGTCCGATACTCCAGAGGAAATCATTGCATTGTATCAAGTGCGTGAAGTAATGGAAGGCCTTGGTGCAAGACTTTGTGCACGTCATGCTACAGACGAACAAATTAAAGAATTGCGTGAAATCTGTAAAGAAATGCATGAAATCGAAGATGCTACAGAACGTGTTGAAGTAAACAGTCGATTCCATACAATGATCGCTCATTACTCTGGTAATGAACGCGTTGTAGAGTACCTTGCTAGCTTCCGTGAACGCGTTAATCGCGATATGTACATCAGCTCCTTCAATGCAGTGCGTACACATGATTGCGACGATGAACATGATCATATCGTAGATGCTATTGAGCGTCATGATGAAGTGGCAGCAGAAAATGCTATGCGTCAGCACATTAATAATGCATTTATCTTCAAAAAAGCAAATGCTGAGGTACAACATAAAAAACTTAATGAAGTATAATGCCTTTAATTGGGCATACTATATGAAAGGCTCCGCCGTTGGCGGGGCTTTTTCTGTAGGATCGATTTTAGAGTATTTGATTAATTTAACTTAGTTTTGGCTCGGCTTTAGCTGGTGTACTGTTCCTCGTATGATTTAGAAACTCTAATCGTTTGTAGTGTGATGAAAGATGCGCATTACAGCTTTTATAATCTACGATGCGCAGCCTTACGAGTTGCGCTACGTCAATTTGGAATGCTTCAGCGATTTTAAATAGAATCTCTAAGGACATGCCAGATATGCCTGTACCACATTCTAGCTTGCTTAAATAACTGCGGCTAATGCCCACGTGGTGTGCTAGCTCATATTGAGACATGTTTAGAGATATGCGAATATGGGCAATTTTATGGCCTAAACAAACATACTGATGCTGTAAGACCGGATCTTCATAGGTGTTGATTCGTAGCTCAGTTAACGGTGTCGATGCAGATTTCATAGGGATTCCTTCCTTTTCCCTGCTCTCTAAATATAGTATACTGAGACTATTGGTGATTGACTAATATAGAAAACTAGATAATTATCGGTTATTTCAGATAATTACACGTATTGTGAAAATCGTAGGATAGTACTGTAAGTAGTGGAGGCAATATGGAAAAATACATTGCAGTTGCCCTCGGTGGAGCCGTTGGAGCGTTATGTCGTATGGCTCTTGGTGAATGGGTTATGACAAAGGTGAGTTCCTTTCCGTATGGAACGGTCGTAGTAAACCTCATCGGTTGCCTCATTATTGGCCTTGTACTAGGTCTATACATGCAAAAGCCAGATTTGCCGCAGTGGGCTAGATTTTTCCTCGTTGTAGGTGGGCTAGGTGCATTTACAACCTTCTCTACCTTTGCTTTTGAAATGCTACAACTAATGATGTCTGAGTCCTATGTACAAGCTTTATTCTATGGCTTTGTACAAGTTGTAGGTGGCTTAATCCTTTGCTGGATTGGGATACTACTTGCGCGCATTCTCTGTGCAATTTAAGGTGATTTGCGTTACAGCATATATAAAGCCATTTTTATATGATTAATACATAAGACTATTTAGGTCTTATTCGTAAGATATTTATATACTAATTTGCAAGATATTCAGAATAGGATTAGATACATTTTGTTGTTATAACATACATTGTATAGAATTCATGATTTAACATTTGAGCAGAATTTAGAATTTAATATTCGAATAGAATTTAGACTTCAATATATGACATAGAATTTTGAATTAAAGGGGAAAGAAATGAAATCCATTAGAACACAAGATGCTGTAGGGCATGCGTTAATACATGATTTAGTACGTATCGTCATCGGTGAGGTGAAAGATACGCCGTTCCGCCGTGGCCATGTGATTACGGAAGAGGATATTCCAAAATTATTAGACCTTGGTAAAGAGCATATCTTTGTAATGGAACCTGAAGATGAAGGGTTCTTGCACGAAGAGGATGTGGCACGCGCCTTGTACAATATGGCAGGTGGCGAAAATATGCATGACGGACCTATGGCGCAAGGCAAAATCGAAGCCATTGCAGACGTAGACGGCCTCTTTAAAGTTGATGTAGATCGCTTACATGCTATTAATAGTATTGGCGAGCTTACTATCGTAACGAGGTTTAATAATACACCGGTGAAAGTAGGCGATAAATTAGCAGGCATGCGTTGTATTCCATTGTTATTAGAGGAACAACAAGTAGAGGATGCGAAGAAAATCGCTAATGGTCATCCTTTACTCAATGTAAAACCATTCGTACGCAAAACAATGGGTATCGTTACTACAGGTTCCGAAGTATTTGAAGGCCGCATTAAAGATGCTTTCACCCCAATCATTGAAGAACGTTGTGTTGAATTCGGTGTAAAAAAGGTAGCCCATGAAATCGTAACAGATAATACAGACGATATCGTGGCGGCTATTGACAAGGTAAAACAAGCTGGTGCTGATATTATTTTCTGTACCGGCGGCATGAGCGTTGACCCTGACGATTTAACACCAGGGGCTATTAAACGTTATGCAGATCGCGTAGTGACTTATGGTTTGCCTGTATTGCCAGGTTCCATGGTTTGTATCGCATATTGCACAGATGGTACGCCAATCCTCGGAGTTCCAGGCGGTGTGTTATTCAGCAAACCGACTGCCTTTGATGAAATCTTGCCACGCCTTGTCGCAGACGATGAAATCACAAAAGAGGATTGTATTCGCATGGGCCATGGTGGCTTCTTGGGATAATCCTTTTATGGAATATCTAAAAACTGGGTTATAGGACAAAAAGTGTTGCTGTTAATGCCGATGGAACTAGTTAAATACTAGCTCTATCGGCATTTTATCTTT
>NZ_JAJEQD010000029.1:0-13037 GCF_020687175.1 Veillonella fallax
GTGATTTGCATAACTATGACAAATTATCTTTCAATGATTGGGATTAAAGTACCAACACGTTTTGTCCTATAACCCAGTAGTTATTTTGTAATATTTAAAGTTTATCTAACTGTATAGTATTATCTCTTAACCACTGTGCCAGTTCTATATTTGTCATATTTCCTGCAGCTACATTAATAATTAATTTTTCCACTTCTTGTTGTGTAGCGGTAATATCATATCCATTAATGATTAAATACACATACATGCTGTGTAGTGCAGTTCGCTTATTGCCATCTGTAAAAGGATGGTTATTGGCGATACCATAACATAATTGTGCTGCTTTGTCATAGAGAGAGGGATATAAGTCGCTTCCCATAAATGTTTGAAATGGGGTATTTACAGCTGACGCTAAAAGATTCTTATCTCGCACTCCTGAAGAGAGGACAAATGCATCTTCTAATTCTCTGTGCAGTTCGTAGATATCTTGTACAGTAAGTTGAATATTAGGTGTACTCATTTATTCTCCAATGCTTTATATAGGTCATAATTACGCTTTAATACTTGTTGCGAGATGTCTTTTATCTGCTTTTTTAGCTCTTTATTAGTATCACTAGTTATGATAGAGGTTTTGTCGTTTGTTTTGCAATTGATAATTTTCTGAACTTTTGACGTCATAAATTAAATTCCTTTACTGTATTTTTGACTTTTATATTTACTATATATTTGACTTTTATATCTATTATATAGGTAATAAATCCATATAAACAATCTAATTTTTAATAATCAAATCAAAAGTGCAAATTTATTTATCCCTCACAAACCCAGCATTTATCTATGTTCTTGCCATATAAATCTAATTGGTCAAAATAAAAGTCAAAAAAAGTCAAAAATTTTATCTTTGACCTATTGACTTTTTGACTTAATCAGATTATTATAATGTCATAAGGTTGAAGAAACCTAGAAATAAAGCAAGAAATTAAACAGACTTAAAAAGTCAAATCGATATACTTGTAGTAAAAAAAGTGAGGTAATTTATATGAACAACAACTTCAATAACTTTGGTAGCGACTTCGGTAGCATGAATGATTTATTCAATCAATTGATGGGTAACATGGGTGGTTATTCCACAGAAAACCGTCGTTATAAAATTAATGGTCGTGAAGTAACGCCTGAAGAGTTTGCTTATTATCGTCAAACAGGTCATTTGCCTACTAATGAAGAAATCCAAGCAGCACAAGCTGCAGCTCAACAAGGCAAAATGAAAAAGGATGGTATCCTTGCTCGTTTAGGTACGAACTTAACAGACGAAGCTCGTAATGGTAAGCTTGATCCTGTTATCGGTCGTAACAAAGAAATTCAAGAAACTGCTGAAATCTTAGCACGTCGTACAAAAAACAATCCAGTTCTAGTCGGCGATGCTGGTGTTGGTAAAACGGCTGTTGTAGAAGGTTTGGCACAAGCCATCGTTAATGGCGATGTTCCAGCAGCGATTAAAAATAAAGAAATTATTTCCATCGATATTTCCGGTTTGGAAGCTGGTACTCAATATCGTGGTTCCTTTGAAGAAAATATCCAAAATCTTATCAAAGAGGTTAAGGCTGCTGGTAATATCATCTTGTTCTTCGACGAAATCCACCAAATCTTGGGTGCTGGTTCCACAGGTGATGGTCAAGGTTCTAAAGGCTTAGCAGATATCTTGAAACCTGCTTTGTCCCGTGGTGAAATGACTGTTATCGGTGCTACTACACAAGATGAATACCGTAACACAATCATGAAAAACGCAGCACTTGCGCGTCGTTTCAATGAAGTAAAAGTCAATGCCCCATCTGCAGAAGATACTTTCAAAATTCTACAAGGCATTCGTCCATTATACGAAGCGCATCATAACATCGAATTGCCAGATGCCGTTTTGAAAGCCGCTGTAGATTATTCCGTACAATACATTCCTCAACGTAGCTTGCCAGATAAAGCCATCGACTTGATCGATGTAACAGCAGCTCACTTGGCATCTCAACATCCTGTAACTGATATTAAAACATTAGAAGCAGATATTGCAGATGCTAAAGCAAAACAAGAAGAGTTTGCTCAAAAAGAAGATTACGAATCCGCTATTAACGAAAAGATGCGTATTCAAAAATTACAAGAAGAAATCGACAAGCATACTGATAACCAAAAGGTAGTGGCTAAGGTTAACGATGTAGCCGAAGCGGTAGAACGTATGACTGGTATCCCTGTTTCTCAAATGGGTGCATCTGATATTGAACGCTTGAAAGATATGAAATCTCGTTTACAAGCTCATGTTATCGGTCAAGATAAAGCAGTAGAAGCTGTTTCTAAAGCTATCCGTCGTAACCGTGCAGGATTTGACGAAGGTAACCGTCCAATCGGTAGCTTCTTATTCGTAGGTCCTACTGGTGTTGGTAAAACAGAATTGGCTAAACAATTAGCACTTGATATGTTCGGTAACAAAGATGCTATCATCCGCTTGGATATGTCTGAATACAGTGACCGCACAGCCGTTTCTAAATTGATTGGTGCTACAGCTGGTTACGTTGGTTACGAAGATAACTCCAACACATTGACTGAACGCGTTCGTCGTAATCCTTACTCCATCGTATTGTTCGACGAAATCGAAAAAGCAGACCCTCAAGTTATTACATTGCTTCTTCAAGTATTGGATGATGGTCGCTTAACAGATGGCCAAGGTAACACTGTAAACTTCAAAAACACTGTTATCATTGCTACATCTAACGCAGGCTTTGGCTATGGTCAAGATAATGACGATGAAAACAAAGTAGATGTAATGGAACGTATCGCTCCATTCTTCCGTCCAGAATTCTTGAACCGTTTCAATGCTGTTATTGAATTCAATCAATTGAGTAAAGACGATTTGAAGAAAATCGTTGATTTGATGCTCGACCAAGTTAACAAAACTTTGGCTAAAAAACAAATTACCTTAGATGTAACTGACGCAGCTAAAGATTTGTTGATGGAACAAGGTTATGACAAAACAATGGGCGCTCGTCCATTACGTCGTGTTATTGAATCTGAAATTCGTGACAATGTAACTGATTTCTACTTGGATCACATCGATGCGAAACACTTATTGGCTGATGTTGTAGATGGTCACATCGTGATTAGCGACAAGGATGGTGCTAACACATCCGATGCTAAATCCAGTGATGACAAATCTGCAGATGACAGCAAACAAGCTGATGATGTTGCATCCAAGGACAATAAATAATCGGTAGGCTATTGACCCTTTCATTGAATCCCTTACAACTCTCTCCATATACACACAAATAACAATAGTCCTATTGATTGTGAAAGCACTCGACATTACGTCGAGTGCTTTTTTGTGCTATTATATGAATTTTGTATACATGACAAAAATCATTGATAACGTATCAATATATTTTGTATAATCATGTTACTATATTCTATAGAATTTAAAGGAAAGATGAAGAATATAAGGAAAATCAAGTATGTAAGGACAATCAAGCATATAAGAAAAATGAAGAACGAGAGGAGCATAGTGATGTCACATTATATAGATTTAAATAGCGATTTAGGTGAAAGCTTTGGCAATTATACATTGGGCATGGATAGTGAGGTGTTAAATCACGTCACTAGTGCCAATGTGGCTTGTGGTTGGCATGCCGGGGATCCTCTCATCATGGAGGCCACTGTTAAGATGTGCAAGGAGAAGGGCGTAGCCGTAGGGGCTCATCCGGGATATCCTGATTTGATGGGCTTTGGACGTCGCAAGATGGCGGTCAGCACTGATGAGGCACGGGCCTATATGATCTACCAACTCGGTGCGTTGCAAGGATTTTGCCATCAATACGATGTAGAGTTACAGCACATGAAATTGCATGGTGCTTTTTATAACATGGCGTGTGTAACGCCGGAATTAGCTGATGCGGTATTAGATGGTTTACAAGCAGTCAATCCCAAGGTCCGTGCCATGGTGCTCAGTGGTAGTTATATTGCCAAAGAAGCAGAGCGACGAGGTATTCCAGTGATACAAGAGGTTTTTGCAGACCGAGGCTATACAGAGGAAGGCACCTTGGTACCCCGTACGGAAGAGGGGGCTTTCATAAAAGACCCACAAGAGGCATTGGAACGGGTGCTCATGATGGTGCAAGAAGGCAAGGTCGTAACGAATACGGGCAAAACAATCGATATTGCAGCCGATTCCGTATGCGTTCATGGCGATAATCCAAAAGCGATAGCTTTCACAAAGTATATTCGTGAAGGCCTTACTAAGGCAGGTGTCGTGGTAGCGAATTTTCAGAATCGATAGATTACAATCGATTGTATAAGAATAGATAGAATCAGAATAGATAAAAGGAGTCAGTATGAAACCGATTACAGGTAAAGCGAGTTTATCTGTCCTCTTAGGGGCAGCATTTTTGATGGCCACGTCGTCCATTGGGCCAGGATTTATGTTACAAACGGCGGCGTTTACAGGCCAGTTACAGGCGGATTTTGCGTTCGCCATTGTGGTGTCCGTTATTTTCTCCATCATTGCACAGCTCAATGTGTGGACCATCATCGGTGTATCCCAAATGCGGGGCCAAGACATTGCGAATAAGGTCTTGCCAGGGCTTGGTTACTTCGTAGCGTTCTTGATTTCCCTTGGGGGCCTTGCGTTCAATATCGGCAATATTGGGGGCGCGTCCATGGGTCTTAACATCGTATTCGGTATCGATACGACGACGGCAGCAGCCATCAGTGGTATCTTGGGGATTTTATTATTTGCATCTCCTAAAATGGGTGGCGTTCTCGATAACACGGCGAAAGTGTTGGGCACAGTGATGCTCGTACTCATCGGTTATGTAGCGTTTTCTACTAATCCTCCTGTAGCAGAGGCTGCAACCCATGCTATCGTGCCAACCAATTACCCTTGGCTAGCTACGATTACCCTTATCGGCGGTACCGTAGGTGGGTACATTACATTCTCCGGTGGCCATCGCTTGATTGATGCGGGCATTACAGGCCGTGAACATTTAAAAGATGTGCGTCGCGCTGCCTTCATGGGCATGTCCGTAGACGCCATTGTTCGTATATTGTTATTCTTAGCCGTACTCGGCGTAGTATCCATGGGCTTTGCGTTAGATCCAAAGGACCCAGCAGGTTCTGCGTTCTTACTCGGTGCTGGTGAAATCGGCCATAAATTATTCGGTATCGTATTCTTCTGCGCTGCGTTAACATCTGTTGTGGGTGCTGCCTATACATCGGTATCCTTCCTTAAAACCTTGTTCAAGGTGGTGGAACGGTATGAAAAATTGACCATCATGGCATTCATCTTCGTGTCCACATGCATTCTTATCTTTATCGGTAAACCAGCTACGCTGTTAATCGTGGCTGGCTCTGTGAATGGTTTGATCTTGCCTGTTACCTTAGCCGTTATGCTATTGGCAACGCGTAAGACGAATATCGTAGGGGACTATAAGCACAATCCGATTCTATTCTATACCGGCTGGATTGTCGTGCTTGTGACCGCCTATATCGGCGTTACATCCTTGCAAGGTATTGCAAAATTATTAGGTTAGGGGGACATCATGAATCCCACAATTTCTCCGGTTGGGGATAGTGCTATCTCCATCGAATTTGGTCAAGTCATTGACCCTAAGATTAATCAGCGTATCCGTCAGACTGTGGCGGGTATTGAAAGCCTCCATTTAGAGGGAATCGTTGAGATGGTGCCTACCTATTGTGCGCTTCTCATTCAGTATGATGCGCTGCGCTACACCTATGCTGAACTGTGCCGCATTCTTGAACCTATCTGTACGCAGCCTATCCAATCTGATGAAAGTGAACTCGTGACGGTCGTTGAGATACCGACCGTCTATGGTGGTGAATTTGGCCCAGACCTTGGATTTGTAGCCTCTCATAATCACTTGACAGAGGCCGACGTGGTGAGCATTCATAGCGGCACGGATTACCTCGTGTATATGATGGGCTTTATTCCGGGCTTTACGTATCTAGGTGGCATGGATCCGCGCATCGCTACGCCGCGATTGTCTTCGCCGCGTACACATATTCCGGCAGGGTCCGTAGGCATCGCGGGTGAGCAGACCGGCACCTATCCATCGGATTCTCCTGGAGGATGGCAAATTATAGGACGTACGCCTCTGTCCATGTACGATGCATCCCGTGAAGAGGCGGCCCTTCTCAAGGCGGGCGACTATGTGCGCTATGTTCCCATTGATGAAAGTGCGTTCCACTGTATTAAGAAATTGGGTTCTTCTTTTAAGCCCGTTGTGCATCATGTAAAGGTAGGTGACCTCCGTGGCGGTAAGTGAATATAAGAATGCGTCATTTGAGGTGGTTGCGCCTGGTATGATGACCACCGTCCAAGACGGAGGGCGCATAGGCTTTCAACAATATGGTATGCCCGTGGCTGGCCCTATGGATGGTGAAAGCTATTCTATCGGACAAGCCCTTGTAGGGAATACGACACCCGTAGGTGCTTTGGAGTGTACCGTACTCAGCCCTACGCTCAAGGTGAAAGGTACATGTATTGTTGCTTTCACAGGCGCCGATATGAGACCTACCATTAATAATGTTGAGGTGCCGCGGTACATTCCTTTTGTCTGTCATGACGGCGATGTCATCTCTGGCAGCTTTAGCCAATGTGGGGTGCGCATGTATATTTCCTTCGCCGGAGGTATTGATGTGCCCGAAATCAACGGCAGCGTGGCGACACATACAAAAGCGAATATTGGCGGTTTTGAGGGACGCCCCTTAGCGGCGGGCGACGAAGTGCGTTTAAAGGACTGCACGCGTGATACTATCATCTGCGATTATACTAGAGAATCAAATCATTTATTTAATACGGTTCTATTTAATCGGGGCGGCCGTGAATGCCATGAACCGCTGCGCGTTGTACTGGGCTCGCAAGCTAAGTGCTTTACAGAAACGGGTATTCGCAATTTTAGCAGTGAACTCTATACATTAACCATTCAATGCGACCGTATGGGATTTAGATTAGATGGGGCGCCTGTTGAACACATCGACGGCGCCGATATCATCTCCGATGGCGCTGTGTTTGGATCCATTCAAGTCCCATCTGATGGGAATCCAATTATCCTTATGGCAGATCGGCAAACGACGGGGGGCTATACTAAAATCGGTACCGTTATTACTGCCGATTTGCCTAGACTTAGCCAGTTGCCTATTGGGGATGGAATTACCTTTGATATTGTATCTGTGGAAGAGGCACAAAAGATGTATAGGGCATATATGCAAAATTTGCATAGCAAAATCAACTTAGCTTCTGCACAAAGTACATTTGTATTCTCTCTAAAAACAACAATATAATATGCAAAAAATGATCAATTTATAAGTTTACACATAATTTTGTATGTATATGTATTTTATGAAAGCCACTCCTTATAGTAAGGAGTGGCTTTTTCGTGTATAAAGTATAAATCAATATTAAATAATTTATCGTATTACTTAAAAATATATCGACATATTTTCTTAAATAAAAATCTTCTATAAAAAATGAGGATAAAATGAACAGATTTGGTATAGATTAAGTTGTGTGAAATCAATAACGGATTGATAATGAGAATAGCAGAAATGCTACATATGATGAAAATACATACGAAATGAATTAAAATACATAAAGAATTTATATAGAACATAGTAAATACAAGAAAAAATAAAAATAGACAAAATTCGAAATAAGAATTAAATATTCTTAATCCGTATAATTTACAATTGAGAAATATGAGGGGAGTATGATAGAATAATGAAATCAAATCCATAGTTTTTTAGAAGTTAATGGATTTTATTGCTCTACAAAGAGCTAAACTTCATTATGTTTTTGAAAATATATTTCATGTAGTTGAGAGGTTAGTTAGTGAAAAGGAAGCGAAAATGAATAAAATCTTTAAAGTTATTTGGTCTAAGTCGAAACAATGTTACGTTGTAGTATCCGAATTGGCTAAGAATACAACAGGGAAAAAGAAAATTATAGTAGCTAGTATTTTAGCGGCAATGGTTGCTGGGCAAGCGATGCAGGTTGAGGCTGCATATGGGAAAATTTCGCCTAGTAATGGTACAGGATCTTTAGCGATTTCTGGTGCTGGTGGTAGTCCTGCTACTGCATCTACAGATGATGCTATTGCGGTTGGTCAAGATGCGTCTGCTACAGGTCGAGGTGGTATTGCGGTTGGTAGAAAGTCTAACTCTGTTCATAATGCTCTTTCACTTGGGTGGATAGCTTCTGCAAAAAATACAGGCGCCATTGCTATTGGCTCTGCTCTTGAAGAGCCTGGTGTTCCTGGAGAAAAAGAGGTGGTGTCAGAAGGTTTTTATTCCATTGCAATTGGTGGAGCATCACAATCTTCTGGTAGTACTTCAATCGCTTTAGGTGTCAAGTCTTCTGCAACTAAAGAAAGTGCTACTGCTATTGGTAAGAGTTCTAATGCATCGGGAATTGGTGCTTTTGCTGCTGGTTTACAAACTAATGCTTCAGGTGCTGGATCTATTGCTATTGGTGGTGCTACTTCTGATACTGCATCTAATGGTGCAACGGCCTCTGGGGCTGCATCTATTGCTATGGGCTATAAATCGAAGGCAAGTTCCCAAAATGCTGTTTCAATTGGTAGTGAATCTAAGGCGCAAGAATTAAATGCTATTGCAATTGGTACTAATACGAATGTAACAAAGCAAAATGCGACAGCCGTAGGTTCTGGTGCATCTGTTACAGGTCATAATGCTACTGCTGTAGGGAATGAAACAACTGCTAAAGAGCAATATGATAATGCTTTTGGTTATAAAAGTACTGCTAAGGGTGGTGCTTCTACTGCATTAGGTTATTATGCAACATCTTCTGGCAATAATTCTGTTGCATTAGGTTCTCAAGTCAATACAACTGGTATTGCTGCTACGGGGATTGGTTATACTGTGACATCTTCTGGTAATCGGTCCGTAGCATTAGGTGCATCAATTACTTCAAATGGTGATTATGCTACAGGTATTGGTTATAGCGTAAACTCTAACGGTGAGGGTGCTATTGCTATTGGTGCAGGAACTGATACGTTGGGTGCTATCCCAGCTAAGCAAGTAGAAGCAACTATGAAGAATGCTATTGCGATTGGTCGTGCAACGAGTGCTACCGGTGAAAGTGCAACAGCAATTGGTACTGAAGCAACTGCATCTACTTCTGATGCTATTGCGGTAGGTAGAAAATCTAATGCTTCTGGTGGTACATCAATAAGTTTTGGTTATAATACAAAAGCAACAAGTACAAATTCTGTTGCTATTGGTACGGATGTATCTGCTACAGCTGAAAGTGCGATTGCTCTTGGTCGTAAGACAACGGCTAGTGATTTAAATGCAACTGCAGTTGGTCCATTAGCCAATGCTTCCGGAAATTCTGCATCTGCTTTTGGTATGAGTGCTACTGCGTCTAAAGCAGAGTCGTTAGCGTTAGGTACGAGTGCTTATGCATCTTTAGATAAGTCTGTAGCACTTGGTAGTAATTCTACAACTGCTACAAATGCAACAAGCCAGGGTTCTGTTATTATTGGTGGTAAAACAATAAGTTGGAATGGGGCACCAACAGTGACCGGTACAGGTATGCAAGTTTCCGTTGGCTCTGCTGGTGCTGAACGTCAAATTAAGAACGTAGCAGCAGGTGAGGTATCTGCCAATAGTACTGATGCAATTAATGGGTCTCAACTATATGCAGTTGCTGAAGGCCTTCGTACAAAATATGTATCTATTAATTCTACCGTAGCTAATAACCAAAATAATGATGGGGCAACTGGTAGTAATTCCATGGCGATTGGTCCTAATGCGTCTGCAACAAAAGCTGATTCCGTTGCCGTGGGCATTAACGCACAAGTAACTGGCTCTAACAGTGTAGCTATTGGTAATACTGCTTTAGCTAAACAAGACTATAATGTAGCAATGGGTAGTGAAGTAACTGCGGATGGTAATAATAGTGTGGCTATGGGCCGAATGGCATCCTCTACAGGCATGGCATCTTTGGCTATTGGTACATATGGTTATAATAATTCGACAGCAAGTGGTAAATATAGTATTGCTATTGGTCGTGATGTCACTTCTAGTGCAGAAGATGCGATTGCAATGGGGCGTAACTCTCAAGCTACAGCAAATTACGCGTTAGCACTAGGTGCAGAAGCTAACGCATCCCAAGCATCTGGAGTTGCACTTGGTTATGCTTCTACAGCAGATACAGCTGCGGGTGTTGCTGGATATAATGCTAATACAGGACGCAGTGATACATATACTGCCTTAAGTGGAAACGTATTAACAAGTACTTTAGGGGCAGTTTCTGTAGGCAACTCTACTAATACCCGTCAAATTACTGGTGTTGCAGCTGGTAAGGCCGATACTGATGCCGTTAACGTAGCACAATTGAAGAGTGTTAATTTAGCTTTCACAGGTAACTCTGGTAGTGGCGACGTTAATTTATCTAAGAGTAAATTAGCTGTTGAAGGTGGTACTGATTCTTTTGTTACTACTACGGCTGCTAATAAAAAATTAGAGATTAAGACGACCCAAGGCCAGTTAAAAAATACGGCTGGTACAGTATCTGTTAATGGTAATAATGGCTTAGCGGTTGCTCAAAATGTAGCAGATGTTATTAATCAAGCCAATGCAGATCAGTCTATTAAATACAAAGCTAATGGTACAGGAAATAATTCTGTTAAACTTTCTGATGGCTTGAACTTTACAGATGGCACTACTACAACGGCAACAGTAGGTGCGAATGGTCAAGTATCTTTTGATCTTAATACGGCGACAAAACAATCGATTACTGATTCTGCCACTGCTGTAGCCCGTACGATTTCTCTAGGCGGTGATACTGGTACTACAACAGCTAAATCATTAACGTCTGGTAATGTTAATTTTGGTATTAAAAGTGGTAGCTCTACATATCTTACAACGACTGCAAATGGTAATGATGTGACTTTAACTGTCAATGAACAGGCTATTAAGGATGCTGCTAAGGACGCGTCATCTTTCAAGGTGAAAGCTAATACTAATACCGCAGAAGATGTTAAAGGTGGCGATACAGTTGCTTTCAACGATGGTGATAATATCGCGATTACCCAAACTGGTAAGACTTTTAAAATTGCTACAGCTAAAAATGTAACATTTGATACAGCTACTATCGGTACCAATACAACTATCGGATCTACAGGGGTCACAACTAATAAAGTGAATGTAGGCACTGTTTCTATTGATGGAACTAACGGCATTAACGCAGGTGGTAAGGCTATTACTAATGTAGGCACTGGTCGCGTGGCTAATAGCAATGCTGACGATACCAATGTTGCGAACATTGGTGATGTTAAGGCAATCGCTACTGATGCTGTAGCTAATTTGTCCACAAATCTTGGTATTACAGATGGTACGACTAGTGGTACTGTTAACTTAAAGAACCAAAGTTTAAAAGTTGTTGGTACAGGTGTTGCAAAGGCAACTGTAAATGGCCAAACAATTACAGTTGATGTAGCAAAAGGTACATTGACAAATAATACGACAACTGGTGCTTTAACGGGTACTGCTGGTGTTGTTGATGCTAATGATATGGCAACTGCTGTTAACACAGCGATTACAAAAGCTGTAGATACTGCTACTGGTACGCAAAAACTTGATGTTTCTGCAGGTGGTACAGATAGCTCCGTTAACCTTAAAACTCAAAAATTAACGGTAGCAGGTGCAGGTGCTGCGACAGCGTCTTTGACTGGTCAAACGATTACTGTTAATGTGGCGGAAGGTACATTTACTAATAAGTCAGATGGTACAACGAGTGCTACAGCTGGAGTAGCTAAGGCTGTAGATGTAGCCGCAGCGATTAATAATACTAATGCTGTATTAGGTAATAAAATTACGGAAGCTACACAATCTTTATCTACATTAGGTGACAATAAATTTAAATTAACGGCAGATTCAACCTCAACAACAGGTCAAGCACTTAATAAGTCTGGTGGCTTATCCTTTAAGATTGCCGGTGATGGTGACTTAGTATCCACAAGTGCTACTACAGATACTGTAAATGTGACTGTTAAAAAAGGTACACTAACTAATGCTGCAGATGGATCGCTTAATGTAACTAATAGTGGGGTAGTAACTGCAGATAACATGAAATCTGTAGTCAATGATGCGATTACTAAAGCTGTTACATCTGCTAAAGATGGTTCTGCCTGGAATCTTTCTACTAATGGTGGTACCGCTACCAAAGTATCTGGTGGTAATACGGTTGATCTCATTAATGGTGACAACATCGAGATTACACAAGATGGTACAGATGGTAAGAAGATTACGGTTAAGACGAAAAAAGACCTTACTGTAGATTCTGTAACGGCAGCAAATACCGTAAAAGTTGGTTCTGCTACTAACCTTATTACCTTGGATGGTGCAACAGGTGGAGTGAGTGGTAATACATTTACAGCTGGTAATGCATCTATGAATACGACTGGATTCCGTTTAACAGGTGGTCCATCTGTGACTACAGCGGGAATTGATGCTGGTAATAAACAAATTACGAACCTAGCAAGTGGTGGTACTACAGCTACGAATGCTGCGAATATTGGTGATATCAATGCGGCTATTTCTAGTTTGACTACTAACCTAGGTAAGAATACGACCATTGCTTATAAAGCAAATAATGCAGGCGGTCAAACAGTATCCTTGGCAGATGGATTTAATTTCACTAATGGTACATTAACAACTGCAGAAGTAGCAGCTAATGGTGTTGTGAAGTTCAATGTAACGCAAGGTTCTTTGTCTACTGATGGCAATGGTAATATCACAAATACCGCAGGTGTAGCTACAACTGACGATGTAAAAAATGCAGTTAATACAGCTATTACAAAAGCGGTAGATAATGCTACTGGTACTCAAAAACTTGATATTTCTGCAGGTGGTACAGATAGCTCCGTTAATCTTAAAACTCAAAAATTAACAGTAGCAGGTACAGGAGCTGCGACAGCGTCTTTGAATGGTCAAACGATTACTGTTGATGTAGCACAAGGTACATTTACTAATAAGTCTGATGG
>NZ_JAJEQD010000002.1:0-192515 GCF_020687175.1 Veillonella fallax
CCCCTGTAAAATACAGGGAAGCATCCATGTGTTTAGGCTAGTAAATAATATGTGTCCAGGAAAATGGGTACATATCATAATACAGAAGGGATTCTCGTGATTCATATTATTTCTTTTTAAACATCAAGTAGATGCAGTAGATAACAAGGCCATATGTGATGATATCAAATACTTGTAAGAATGGTACCATTTTGGAAATGCGATTAAAACCATGAATATGTATATCTGCAGCTACTAATGCAACTAAGTTGAAACGGTGCAACCAAATACCAATATTACGGCTAGATGCCGTTACTTTTCTAAGTTTTGGAGTTAAGAACGCAAGTCCAGAGATTGTACCAATGCCGAAAGAAGTAAGGGCCACATAGCCCCCCCACCAACCAAGAACGGATTTAGCAGCTTTACCAAAATAGAGATATAAATGGAATGCAATAACAGCTACAGATGCAATACCTAATGCACGGTGAACCTTGAACATTTCACCTAAGTTATAACGGCTTGTAAACCATTTAGGGCGCGTTGCTAAGTAAGTCATCACAATCCATGCACACCAAGGCACAAGGCCTGTATATACTTTATAGTTACCAAAGGCACGACCACCTACCATATAGCCCCACTCTAGCAAACCGATCATAATTAAGGAGAATACTGCAATCCATATAAAGATATGGTAAATACTCTTATACTGTTTCGTTTCCACTTGATTCATCATAAACCTCTCTAACATAATTCCTGAAATATCAATTTTACTTAACATATTTTATCATTTAAATCGAAATTTGCAGATTACTTATATTAGATAGGTAGCATTCATTATAAGAATAATTCTAATTTAGTCTTTCATTCTAACTATATAAACAACTCAAAAGTGTTTCGGTAAAAGTTAGGTAATTCAATCAGAAATAGTGTTATGTTATGTTATGTTATCTAAACTACTCTAACAAAAATTAATAAATAAAAGCCCCTTGTAGTAGTGAGCATCAGCTTTCACTATTACAAGGGGCTACGATTAATTTGTCATATCATGAAGGGCATACAAATCAATCATCATCCTAATTATTTTTCGTCTCGTTTACGATATACAATGAACGGACGTGTTAAGTAGTTGAGTGGAACACTCAAGCAGTGTACCAAACGGCTGAATGGGAAGATAATAGCTACCACCATCCACGCTAACATATGGAATTTAAACATGAATGGTACGCCTTCCATCAAGGATGGATCAGGCATAAAGGATAGTAAGCTACGGAACCAAGGACCGATAGATACGCGGTAATCAAAGAAACCAGATGCATTAAGCAATGTACCAGCCATACCGCTGAAAATGGCTAATGTTAAGAACAAATATAACCATTTATCGAGGCCAGATGTGTTAACTTTCATAGCAGGTACAGTAAAACGACGTTTCATCAAAAGCAAGAAGCCTACGATAAAGATAATACCAGCTACAGCACCCATGTATAACGCACCTTCATGGTACAAATGGTCATTAATACCAATAGCAGCAGTCCAAGTTTTAGGAATTAATACACCTACAACGTGACCGCCGATAACGCAAAGCAAGCCAAAGTGGAACAATGGATTGGCAATGCGCAATTGTTTTTTCTCTAAAAATTCACTCGATTTTGTAGTCCAGTTTCTTTCAAAATAGAAGAAACGAACCAAAGTACCTACGATTAAGAAGGTGAAAGCGATGTAAGGCAAAGCGCCCCAAAGGAATAGATTCATCGTGCACCGTCCTCCAATCCATTTGCAACAGACAAGATAATATCAAACAAGAATGCATAAGGCAATTTAGCCTCAATGAAGCGTTCTCTAATGTATTCCAATTTTGGCTTACAATAGTCGTAAATTTCTTTTGCTTTTTCATCATCGATAACGGCACATAATTCAAGAAGTGCTGGAACATAGTCTGGCATTTCTTTTGGCAAATCATAGTCGTTTTCTAGGAAGAAAGCTTTAAATTTAACGAGTTCTTCTGCTTGTTCCCCAGTACCTTGTAATTCATAAGTCGACAAATACATTGTTGTATTTTGACTAAAATCAAAGGTACGAACATATTGGTCTTCAAATTCTTTTTTATCGGATTCCTCTACATAGTCGAAGAATTCTAATAAACCTTGGCGAAGTTGAGGATGCCCAACGGATTGGGCGTCCTCTCTCCATTCAGGTAATTCGTTATACCATTGTTCATCAGGATAGCGTAGAAGAAATGACGCAATAAGAGCGATTTTCTGAGCATCCTTCATTATTGACATCCCCCTGTAGGGCAAGCAAAGCCGCGATTGTGTTGCATTTCTAGGCGACCTTCGCGAGATACTTTGACATCAGAAGGAATAACAAAGCGATCGTTGTATTTAGACAATGCCAACAATTTGTACATACTATACATTTGATCCTCTGTTAAATCAACTTTATGTTCAATAGGACCGTCACCTGTTTCACGACGGCGCATGTATTCACGCATGTCGAGAACACGTTGCAATGTACGAGCTAAGATTTCTGTATTACCTGCTGTAAACAAGTTAGCAAGGTATTGTACAGGTACGCGCATTTCATGTGCATCTGGCAAGTATACATCAGATGTTACACGTTGCAAGATTGGGCTGAGTGGTGGCACATACCAAACCATTGGCAATGTACGGTACTCAGGATGCAATGGCAATGCCACGCCCCACTCTTTTACAAGTTTGTATACAGGAGATTTTTGAGCTGCTTTAATCCATGCTTCAGAGATGCCTTCAGCACGAGCCGCTTTGATAACCTCTGGATCATGAGGGTCCAAAATCAAATCTAATGTATTTTCATAAATGTCTTGTTCATTTTTTGTAGCTGCCATAGCTTCTACTTTGTCCATGTCGTAGAATACAACGCCAACATAGCGCATACGACCTACACAAGTTTCAGCACAGATTTGAGGCAAGCCATTTTCTAAGCGTGGGTAACAGAATACGCATTTTTCAGCTTTATTAGTTTCCCAGTTATAGAAGATTTTTTTGTATGGACAAGATGGAACACAATGTCTCCACCCGCGACATACATCTTGAGATACGAGAACTACACCATCTTCGTCGCGTTTATAAATCGCGCCGGATGGACATGCAGCTACGCACGCAGGGTTCAAGCAGTGGTTGCAAAGACGTGGCAAGTAGCGCATGAATACTTCTTCGTAATCAAATACGATATCTTGACCCATCTTAGTTAAGTTCACATCAGATCGAGCATGTTGACCACCAGCCAAATCATCATCCCAGTTAGGGCCCCAAGTAACTTCCATTTTTTGTTTCGTTACAAGAGAGCGAGGACGAGCAACTGGTTGGTTATTTTTACGACCACCATGAATCAATGTTTCATAGTCGTAAGTCCAAGGTTCGAAATAATCCTTCAACTCTGGTTGTTCAGGATGGAAGAATAATTTCATCAAACGATTTGTTTTAGAACCTGTAGAAAGAGCTAATTTACCGGAGTTATCTAGCGTCCAGCCGCCCTTCCATTTTTCTTGGTCTTCCCAATTACGTGGATAGCCTACACCTGGGCGAGTTTCCACGTTATTAAAGTACATATATTCCGCGCCTTCGCGGTTCGTCCATGTATTTTTACAAGTGATAGAGCATGTATGACAGCCTAAACACTTATCCAAATTTAGGACCATGGATACTTGAGCTTTAATCTTCAAGCCAATCCACCTCCTTCAACTTACGAGCCACAATTGTCATATCACGTTGGTTACCAGTTGGGCCATAGTAGTTAAAGCCATAGCTCAATTGACCATAACCGCCAATCATGTGTGTCGGTTTCATGTGAATATGAGTTGGTGCGTTGTGTGTACCACCGCGACGGTCTTTCTTAACTTGCGTACCAGGAACGTTGATGTGACGATCTTGAGAGTGATGCATATAGGAAATACCACGAGGAATACGTGGAGATACAACTGCACGAGCTGCCACAACACCATTTTTATTGAAAGCTTCTACCCAGTCATTATCTTTAACACCAATTTCTGCTGCATCATCTTCGTTGAGCCAAATAGTTTGGCCACCACGGAACAATGTCAACATTTGTTGGCTATCGAAGTACATACTATGTGTAGACCACTTATTATGTGGTGTTAAGTATTTCAATGTAATTTCTGGAATACCTTCTTGTTTGTAATCACCTTGTACTGGTTTGTAGGACAATACAGGTTTGTACAACGCCATAGCTTCACCGTAATCGCGCATCATTTCATGATCACAATAGAAGGATTGACGACCTGTTACGGTACGGAATGGTACTTTATCTTCTGTAGAAGTTGTGAATGGGGAATAACGACGGTTTTTATCGTTTTTACCAGTACTTGTTACAGAGCTAATAATGAAGCGTGGTTGACGAACCATGTCATCAAAGGTAATTTTTTCTTGTTCACGACCTTTTGCGTTCTTTTCAAGACCAGAAAGACCAGTTTTTTCTTCCATTGCCTTCCAAGAACGAACAGCCAATTTACCATTTGTACAAGAGGACAATGTCAATACAGCATTACAAGCTTCTTTACATTCGTAAATGCTTGGACGGCCATGAGAAATGAATTCTGGATTATCGATTGTACCATTTTGTGCGTACAATGTTTGATATTCATCAGATACATCCCAAGCCAAGCCATGAGCACCCATTTTGTTTTCGATGTTAGGTCCTAAAGCAATGAATTTTTCAAAGATTTGGCTATAGTCGCGTTTTACATGAACGAGGTTAGGCATTGTTTTACCAGGAATTGGTTCACATTCGCCTTTGCTCCAGTCAAGAACCTTACCTTCTGGTTGTGCCACTTCACCTGGGCTGTCATGACCAAGAGGCAATGCTACGATGTCTTCGTATTCTGTGAAGCCAGACTCTTTTGCTACGCGAGATACTGTTTCTGCAAGGGTACGGAATGTATCCCAGTCAGATTTAGTTTCCCATGCGCAATCAACAGCAGCTTGGAATACGTGTACATATGGATGCATATCTGTAGAAGACAAGTCTTCTTTTTCATACCATGTAGCTGCAGGGAATACGATATCAGAGTACAAGCCTGTAGAAGCCATACGGAAGTCGATGTCGATTAAGAGGTCAAGTTTACCTGCCCCATCAGCTTCACGCCATTTGATTTCTTCTGGACGTGTAGGTGCATCGTCATCTTCTAATACCGCATTTTTAGTACCTAATAAATGTTTCAAGAAGTATTCATGACCTTTAGAAGAGGAACCGATGAGGTTCGCACGCCATACGAATAAGTTACGTGGATGGTTTTCTTTAGCCGCTGGATCTTCTACGCAGAATTGTAAATCTTTATTTTTCAACGCTTGCGCCACATATTGGTTAATTTCTGCTTCTGTACCAGCACCAGCTGCACGAGCATCATTAATCAATTCTTGGCTACCTTTATTGAAAGTAGGGTACGATGGCAACCAACCTAAACGAGCTGCCAATACGTTGTAATCGCCAGGGTGACGATAACGAGGCTTAGCTAATTTAGATACTCGGTCTGCCAAGTCGATGCAATCAGAACGATATTGTTCTGTAGCAAAGTAGAACCAAGATGTACCATTTTGCAAACGAGGAGCTTTACTCCAGTCGTTAGCTGTCATGATACCGCCCCAACCTTCAATAGGACGAAGTTTTTCTTGACCTACGTAGTGAGCCCAGCCACCACCGTTAACACCTTCTGTACCGCAGAAAATGATAAGGTTCAAGATGGTACGGTAAATCACGTCAGCATGGTACCAGTGGTTGATACCACCGCCCATGATAATCATGGAACGACCTTTAGTTTTTTCTGCATTATCAGCAAATTCACGAGCCGTAGCAATAGCGATATCTGCTTTTACGCCAGTAATTTTTTCTTGCCATGTAGGTGTGTAAGGAGTGTCATCTGTATAAGATGTTGCCACTTCACCACCGATACCACGGTCGATACCATAGTTAGCAAGAATAAGGTCATATACAGTAGTTACTTTTACAGGACCATCTACAGTTTGTACTGTAATTGTAGGAATAGCACGTTCAATAACGCCTTCATGCTCTTCATCGCCAAAGTATGGCAACTTAACAACAGTCACATCTTCACGTTGATCAAACACGGATAAGCGAGGGTCGATTTTAGCCCCTGTATCGCGGTTTTCAAGGCGTAAGTTCCATTTTTGTGGATTTGTGTGACGGTCGCCCATTGTACCATTTGGAACAACGATTTCATTTGTTGTTTCATCAATTAATACAGTTTGGAAATCAGCACCGTCTTCTTTGCTTCCTAAATCCTTAGCATTTAAGAAACGGCCTGGTTGTACAGTGCCGTTGATTTCTTCAACGCGTACAAGGAATGGCATATCTGTGAACTCTTTAGCATACTCTTTGAAGTATGGAGTTTCTTTATCGATGTAGTATTCTTTTAAGATTACGTGGCCCATTGCCATAGCAAGAGCTGCATCAGTACCGGCTTTTACATTGAGCCAAGCATCAGAAGAAGTTGTAGATTCCGCATAGTCAGGGGATACGGATACTACTTTAGTACCTTTGTAACGAACCTCTGTTAAGAAGTGAGCATCTGGCGTACGAGTCAATGGTACGTTAGAACCCCAAGTCATGATGTAACCAGCATTGTACCAGTCACCAGATTCAGGTGTATCAGTTTGTTCACCCCAAACTTGAGGGCTAGAAGGTGGTAAATCAGCATACCAGTCATAGAAAGACAATGGTGAACCACCCATTAAGTTAAGGAAACGAGCACCTGCTGCATAGGACAACATGGACATCGCTGGAATTACAGAGAAGCCTGCGTTGCGATCAGGGCCGTATGTTTTTGCAGTATATAATAAGGATGCAGCAGTAATTTCTGTCGCTTCATCCCATGTGGAGCGCACAAAGCCACCCATACCACGGGCAGATTTGTATTTTTTCGCTTTTTCAGGATCTTCTACGATAGATTTCCAAGCTTCGATTGGGTTCTTAGCATGCTTTTTAGCTTCTCTCCAAAGCTCAGCCAATTCGCCGCGCACATATGGATATTTTACGCGCAATGGGCTATAGAGATACCAAGAGAATGTTGCACCACGAGGGCACCCGCGTGGTTCGTAATCCGGCATATCATCTGGTGTTTCAGGGTAATCAGTAGCCTGATTTTCCCACGCTACAACACCATTCTTAACGTAGATATTCCAGCTACAAGAACCAGTACAGTTTACGCCATGCGTTGTGCGGACAACTTTATCGTAAGACCAACGGTCACGATAAAAATTTTCCCACTCGCGACCGCCATCTTCAGTTATTTGATGGCCGCTTGGAGATACGTTCTTCTTGCGAAGAAACTTAAACTTTTGAGACAACAAGCTCATCTCGTGTCCTCCTTCAAAACTACAAAAAAATCCTTTGTGCTAGCTGAGCTAACACAAAGGAGAAAATACTGTTATTCGATATTACTAATATTAGGGTCTATATTATCAACCTCTAAATCAAGCAATCCGATTAAAGCATCAAAATCACAGATTACTAGATGGTGTTTGTCATAGGCTACATAGCCCAACTTACGCAACTCACTTAGCATGCGATTTAAACTTTCTCTTGATGTGGCAGCAAATTCAGCCAACTCTTGATTTGTTAGGGCGATATCGATAAAGATACCATCCTCGCGCTCTACACCATAACTATTGGCTAAGCGCAACAAGGTAGAATAAAATGCTCCCTTCTTGCCATATAGTAGCAAGTCTCGGTATTTTGCCTGTTGACGACGCATATGTAATGTGTAGATTTGCATCATCGCAATAGCCAATGAATGATCTTTTGCAATAGCTGGCTCTAACACATCATAGCGAATGGAATAAACAGAGCAATCCTCCCGAGCGATGGCGTTGAACACATAAGTTCTTGTGTTCTCCTCATACAACGGAACCTCACCAATTACATTATTCGGACCTACTAGACGCAACGCAAAAATGTGCCCACTAGATTCGAATTTCTTAATGCTCATTCTACCTTTTAACACTACGTAAAAGTGTTCTGCCTTGTCCCCCTCGTGGAAGAGAAAATCACCTTTTTTAAGATGGAGTTTCTCGCCCGGCAAAGCAAGTAATTGGTTAATTAAATTTTTATCCATACCTTCACCACTCCATTGTACTTTTAAAATAAAATCCATTAGTTATACTAATCTATTTATAGTAAAAGCACATGTATTATATACTTTTTTGTATATATAAGATTATTATAACTTATTAATTTCAGAATATGTGTGTTTTATGTCACATTCACAAAAAATTTTACAATATATAATATATTTGTGATATAAGACATTGCAATTTTAGTTGATACAATAATTATAACTCAGTTCTCTAAGTAATTCGAATACTTTCTATAGAAATTCTATAGATTGCAATATTCATATACATTGACTGATAATTGTATCTTCCATGTCTTCATTGCATGTATAGTTTTTCAGTAAGGAGAAGTTCAAAATGAGCGAACTAAAAATGCCTCAAGTAGGGGCAAGCCGAAGCGAAATTGTGGCTAATTGGCAACCAGATAATCCAGAATTTTGGGAAAAGTTTGGTAAAAAAATTGCTAAACAAAACTTGGTTATATCCACAATTGCATTAACCCTTTCATTCTGTGTATGGTATTTATGGGCAACCATTGCAGCGCAACTCAACGGCGCAGGCTTTAATTTCACAACCGATCAATTATTTACCTTAGCTGCGTTGCCAGGCCTTGTAGGTGCTACATTACGTTTTGTATATACCTACATGCCAGCCTTAATCGGTGGTAAAAACTGGACATTTATTTCCACACTTATTCTATTAGTTCCTGTTGTATGGCTCGGCTTTGCCGTTCAAGATACAACAACTTCTTATACGACATTCATGATTTTGACTGCCCTTATCGGTTTAGCGGGCGCCAACTTCTCGTCCTCCATGGCGTACATTGGCAACTTCTTCCCTAAATCCGAAAAAGGTACTGCTCTTGGTATCAACGGCGGCGTTGGTAACCTTGGTATTTCCGTAATCTACTTCTTAGCTCCATTCGCTATGGGTTCTGCTGCATTAGGTAGCGTATTCGGTGTAACACCAGCTATCATTAAAGGTAATGCAGTATATCTTGCTAATGCTGCTTTCATGTGGATTGTACCACTCGTTGTTATCCTTGCACTTATGACACGATTCATGGATAACTTGCCATTAGAAAAACCAAATCCTAAAAACCTTGTACAAATCTTTGGTAATAAACACACTTGGGCACTTACATTGTTATATACCTGTTCCTTCGGTGCCTTCTCTGGTTATGCAGCAGCACTTGGTCTATTAGTAGGTAAAGAATTCCCAGAAGTACCATTTGCTTCTATCGCATTCGTAGGTCCACTTGTAGCAGGTGCACTTCGTCCTGTAGGTGGTTGGTTAGCAGACAAAATTAACAGCGGTACAAAAGTTACCTTTGTAAGCCTTCTCGGACTATGTGCTACAACAGCTCTAATTGCAGTTGGCGTAGATATGCACAACTTCCCATTATTCTTTGCTATGTCCGTGTTGACATTCGTATGCTGTGGCTTCGCAACTGGCGCTACATTCCGTATGATTCCTCACGTATTCGGTAATCCATTGCTTTCCTCTTTAATCACAGGCTTCGTAGCTGCCGTAGCTGCATACGGTGCATTCATTACACCTAAAATCTTCGGCTTTGTATATTCCACATTCGGTAATATCCATCCAGCCTTCGCAGTATTGTTAGCCTTCAACATCGTAACTGTAGCAGTATGCTACTGGTTCTATGTACGTAAAAGCGCGAACATGAACGTATAATTTTCTGGAACAGAAAATTTACGTTCACATCAGCATACTACAAAATATAATTCACTTTTCTTAACTAAGTGATAAAAGAAACCCCGCATCTCTCCTCCATACTTATCAGGTCTGCGGCCTAGGGCCTTGACCTCGTAAGTCGGATCAATGCGGGGTTTTCTTTTATAAGAATATAGTTATGGATATCCTACTCAAACATAGTGAATTATATTTTACGCAGTACAAGACGTTAACAAATTTTCTGTTCAAAATTATAACCTTCATTTCAAGGGAAGAAAAGGGGACTGCTAAGCAGTCCCTTTTATTATCCAAAGATTTCTTCTAGTAATGCATCGTCGATGATGGTACCAACGTAGAAGTCGCTAAAGATGCCGTATTTTGCACTGGCGATTTCAAAGCGCATATCGTATACGATTTTTTTGAATTGGATGTCGTCGTTACTGAAGATAGTAATACCCCATTCCCAGTCGTCTAGTCCACAGCCACCTGTTGTAAATTCAGATAGAACGTCTAAATATGTTTTACCAAGCTCGCCGTGAGATTTCATCAACATGCCGCGTTCTTGTGGTGGTAGCATGAACCAGTTGTCATCACCTTCACGTTTTTTGCTCATGTTATAGAAGCAGATGTATTTATCGCGAGGTACATGAGGGTACAGTTTTTGGTTGACTTCTTCTGTATCGAGTTTAGCTTTAACGTAAGCACTGACTTCTGTTACAGATGTATAGGAATATGTTTGAACTAATACGCTTGCAATAGCGAGGCGACGGAATTTGCGTTCTACTTGTGCCAAGTATTCAAGGGATGGACCAAGGATCCATAGGATTAAATCCCCTTTTGCGCCATTGCAATCATAGAATGCATAGCTACCTTCTTTAGCTTGATGTTTAGCCTCAAGATCCGCTAAAAATACTTTTAATTCGTTGCGCGCTTCCGCTTTTTCTTCAGCTGTAAAGCAGTTCCATGCGCTAAAGTCCATGGCAAATACCATGTGTTGGCTATGCCAACCTTCTACTGTAGGGATTGCTTTCCCCATTATGATCACTCCTATCTATGGTGATTATATTAAAATGATATATTTCTATTACTATAAGAATCGAAAAGACTCCATATACTATTATAGCATATGGAGTCTTTTCTTATAATTATTTATTAATATTAGTTCTCACTACTTAATATTAGTTTTCATTACTGCCTACAATAGACTGTATGAGTTCTTTCGCCTGTTTCACACCATCAGGAATACCAATTCCATCAAATGGAGTGCCAATAAGGTGTAAGTTTGGATAATTCTCGGCTACATGTTTACGCACAGCTGTAATACCTGCCCGATGGCCCACATTATATTGCGGCATGCAGTGGATGAGACGATTGATACGAACCCATTCAGGTTGCGTAGAGAAACTCATAATGCGTTGAATTTCTTTCACTGCTAATTCTGAAAGTTCCTCATCATTGAGATGTTCTACTACATCATTGCCAGGTTTACCGATAAAGACGCGCAATACAATCTTATCGTCAGGCGTTGTTTGTGGCCACTTTTGATTAAGGATTGTACATGCCGTGAGCGGTGTATCTGTGTTGCGTGTAATCAACAGGCCAGAGCCTTTTAATTCACCATCGAAGGTACTTTTATCAAAGGCCATGATGGCAATAGCGCAACTAGACTGTTCCATGGAGCGCAAGAAATCAAAGCCTTCATCATCTTTAAACCATTGATTATACGTCGCCGGCGGTGTAGATATAATCACATGATCCGCCATAGCAGGAGCTTTATCAAGAAGTACCTCTGTAGCTGAATCTATAGCTAAATCTGTAGTAGAATTGCTAGTTTCAACCCTGTTATCAGCGTTACTAGAATCAGTTTTAATGGAATTGGAAGTGGATTTGAAATTAGAATTAAAATTAGCACTAGCATTAGCTTCACAGCCACAAGCATCATTTCCAGACTTCACCACATCGATAGCATACATACCTTCAACATAGCGAATATTAGAAACTAGTGTCCCTGTATGCAAGTGCACATTACTAGGCATAGCCTCAACAATAGCGGTAATAACACTTTCAAGGCCGCCTGTCAATTGACGGAACATCCCAGATTGAGCTGCTGTACCCTTACGGCTTGCCATATCCACCTGTGATTTTGTAGTCTGTTGCTGCAGGCTAGATTTTGTAGCATTGCTAGTACTATGTGCATTATCACCTGTAGAACGGGCTTGACTAGACTTCGCTTCATGACTTTCAAATTGACGGTCTGTCATAGTCCCTTTACCAGCACGCGGTACGTCACCTTCAGCAACAGCACCTTTAGCCGCTTTAGTAACCCCCGCTTTGGAGTGGCCCATCTTAGCAGCCATCATACCTTTTACCATATTCCCATATTTTTGTTCTACTTGAATAAAATGAGGGAACGTAGACAATAAACTGATTTTATAGATATCGCCACCATAGATACCAGCTAATAATGGTTCGATGAGCTTATCCATCATTTCTTGTCCCAAATGGTATTTAAAGAAGTGACCAATGGATACATCACCATTTTTATCGAGCTGATAAGGCTTTTTAAAGTAATCTAAGCTAGCGCGCAATTTCCCAGGCCACGAAATGAGCGTTGCTTTCACAAAAGGCATCATTTCCGTTGGAATCCCCATGATAGAACCACCTGGAATAGGATGTATGGAACCCTTGTCATACACAAAGGCTTGCCCTGTTTCATTCGATACAAGGGTGTCCCCTAAGCCCAGATCATAGACGAGATCTGTCATTTCCGTTTTACGGCCTAAGTAAGAATCAGGTCCGAGCTCTACCACGAAGTCATCGACGCGTTGTGTTTGTATTTTCCCACCAAATCGTGGTGCTTGTTCATAAAGAGTAATGGTCCAGTCCGGCTTTGCACGGCCTAAATAATAAGCCGCTGTCAATCCGGTTAAGCCACCGCCCACTATTGTTACATTCACGAATGAATCCTTTCTATTATTGCACTCGCCATCGCTTGCAAGAATGTCTCATCACAATTCGGCATTTCTGCACGCATATATACAGCGCCGCCAGCATCAACGAGTTCTTTACACTCTACATCATTATCGTACAATACCTCTACATGATTGCTTACAAAGCCAAATGGTACTAAGGCTATATGTATCGCACCACTACGTAGAGCTTGATTAATTGCTTCTGCTACGGTTGGCCCTAACCATTGCCCATGAGGGGCTGCGCTCTGCCAAGCTACAGACCACTGTTCTAAATCGCAACGTTGAGCGATTTCTTTTGCACTTTCCTCTAAGGCCAAAACATAGGAGTCTCCATTATGACTATTAATAAGAGGTATGCTATGAGCACTAAAAATTACAAATACATCTTTAGTGTCATTGATGCAGTCTGAAACTGCTTTTACCCAATACTCGATAAAGGAAGGTTGATCCCACCAAGCACGAATAACATCAAAGGTTACATCTTGAAAGTCACCAATTGCAGCCTGCACTTCTTTCTCATAAGCGCCAGTACCAAGAGTCGTAAAGAATGGGGCCGTTACGATAGCGATAATATGCTCTACACCTTGTTTGACTAATGCATCTACCGCATCAGCAATGGACGGCTTCATATGAAGATATCCAATGGCCGATGGTATGGATGGCAACAAAGTAAGCAGTCTATTATATTGACGTTCTGCCATCGTTTGTAATTCTACGTTGGACCACTGACCAATGACATCATAACGATGGGTAAGATTTGCAACTTCAGCATCGGTCGGCACGCGACCATGACGAATACTCGTCATATATGGTACCAAATCATCCTTACTTGAAGGGCTACCATAGGATAAGAATAATAATCCTTTTTTCTCGATGTTCACTAGCTTACCCCTCTTGTGCCCATAATTCACGACTGCGTTCATGTACATAGTCTGTGAGCCAATGGAGCTTTTTAGGATCCGCCTCTGGGAATACGCCATGACCTAAGTTAAAGATGTGACGGCCATAACGAACACCATCAAGTAAGATACGATCCACTTCGTGAGCTAATGTTTTTTCATCAGCGAATAAGTAGGCTGGATCGAGATTACCTTGTACCGTTTGTGTTACGCCTCGTTCATTAGCCATAACGATGGAACTACGCCAATCAAGAGCGATTACATCCAATGGCAAATGAGACCAAATAGATACAAGATGATCTGTACCAACACCATTCATAGCCATAGGCAAGTTAGGGTATCGCTTCTTTACAGTCTTAATAATGCGTTCCATATGAGGATAAATACCTTGTTTATATTGGTCCGCATTCACTGCACCAACCCAAGAGTCGAAGATTTGTAATGCATTCGCACCTGCTTCGGCTTGCATAGACAAATATTCAATGGACATATCTGCTAACTTTGTCATCAATGCATTCCACACATCTGGTGCACCGATGAGCATGCCACGGGTCTTATTATAATTCTTTGTTGGTCCCCCTTCGATGAGGTAAGACGCAATCGTAAATGGTGCGCCACAGAACCCAATGAGCGGAACATCGAGCATACCAGATGTTAATAGACTAATCGTTTTTCCAATATAATCTACCTTTGTAGGATCAAAGGTATCTAATGTATCTACATCAGCCATGGAGCGAATTGGTGTATTAAACACAGGGCCCACACCAGCCTTGAGTTCTACGTTTACATTCATCCCCACCATAGGACTCATAATGTCCTTATAAAGGATGGCTGCATCTACGCCGTATTCTTTTACAGGTAGCTCTGTAACACGAGCACACAACTCAGGCTCTTTTGTAATTTCAAAGAGCGTATATTTTTCTTTGATTTTGCGGTATTCCGCTTGGCTACGACCAGCTTGGCGCATATACCACACAGGTGTTACACCAGGGTTCTTACCTTGGATCATATCTAAATATGCTGTATTCAAGTACTCAACCCCTTTCTTTCTAATCAATACTAACACACTATGATAACTAAAACAGTTACTTTAGTTACATCATTTGTAACGTTATCATTACTATTCCCTGTGAAAGCTATTTACCTTCACAGGGGTTACATTTAATTGCGACTTAATCTATGGCAATCAATACCTGTAACGGATTGAGCCATATCAAATACAGAGCGTTGGCATGTAAACAACCAGATTTGTTGGTTCTTGCCTATTTCTGCTAATAATTCTAACGCACTACGTTGACGGTTTTCATCAAAGCGCACAAGAATATCGTCTAAGATAATTGGCAAGGATTCAACTTGGTAAGAGAATACCTTAGCTAATGCTAGGCGCAATGCCAAGTAGACTTGATCGGCTAAGCCACTAGACCAGAACTTAAGTTCTAAGCGTTCTCCATTACCATTAACCAGTGCTACGCCTTCGTTGACCCCGAAGACATCAAAGGTATAAATACCGCCAGTCAAACGTTCTATATAAGAAGATGCAAGCTCTAACATATGAGGCTGTTTTTCTTGCTCATAGGACTGTTGAGCCTTATCCATGCAGTGGCTCATCAACACTTGAGTAGCCCAATCTTCAAGAGCAGATTCCAGCTCATTTTGTAACGCTTCACGCTCTTGAAGCATTTGGTGTTGCTCTTGGTCAGAACCTAGGGCACGCATAGACTCCACAATTTGACCACGGCGCTCATATAATATTGCCAACTTGTCTTCAATGGAAGCTATTTCTCGTTCAGAATGAGCTAACTCATCTAACCAATTATCCTTATTACCTTCACGCAAGCGGCGATAGAATAAATCTTTATTCTCCGCATCAGGTGCTAGTAAGTCTAACTGAACCTGACTTTGTTTGTAAATGGTTTGCCATTGCTTGTATTGATCTTCATCAATAAGATGTTGACGATATTCGTTGGAGCTTTCCATACCAGCCTTGTGCAATAGCTCTTGTTGACGAAGTAGCAATTCTTTTTCTTTGCGGTGCCAATTATCGTATTCATTGCGGAAGCTTTTGCGTTGTGCCTCCTTTTGTTCCCATACAATTTTATTTTGTTGGAAGTTTTTATATTGGTTATAAATACGTTTTAACTCTGTAGGAGATACAGGGGCCTCAACACCAAGGTTATACCACAAGGTCATGGCTTGGTCTTCAATAACTCGTAAGCCTTCTTTATGCTCTGCTAAGCGCTTTTCATAACCTTCAATAGTACGTAACTGTTCATGATACTGATCGTACTCTTGTTTGAGCCCGAAGAAATCATCTTCGTTAAGGCTCTTCGCCGCACCTTGAGGCAACCAACTCTGCCATGCTGCAAGGGCTTCATCATAAATAGCTTGCAACGTATGACCTTCTTGGATCCAACGATCAAGATGCGCTGCACCCTCTATGGATGGAATTGGGCTCACCACAGGTGTTGCGGCTTTCACAAGTGCCTCTAACTGATGTTCTTCATCGGATTTACGAGATGACAAGATTTGTAACTCATAATTCAGTTTAGATACATCAGAATTACCATTATGACGTCGCCATGTAGCATACCAGAACAATGCCATAGATAGGATTAACAGTATAAAGCCGCCAATCGTATAAAGTACAGACTCTAATACTAATAAGCCTGCTAATACGAGTAAAACGCCAATCACTGCAGCTACGCCACTAATGCGTTGTAACCACTTTGGCAAATTGGTCGGTTGTGCATCAGGACCATAGCTATCCCGTTTTTCTGTAACCCGATCTATATCCATCAAGATAAGCTCTAGTTCACGTTCGAGATGCTCTTTTTTCGCCAAATCCTCTTCGCTGTAATTTGGTAATGATGCTCCGTCGAGATTGGCTACTGGCAAATCATCGGATGCCTCAGCAGGCTTGCGATCTTGCCAATGTAATAATTGATTTTTAGCAGTGCGCAAGCGACTTGCTAAGCGCTCTCCTTCAAACCAATTCACATCATCAGCCATCGGCTCATCATCACGCCACGCAGAATGCATAGAACGAGAAAACTCTAATTGTTCTCGTACCTTAAAGATATACGCATCCCCTTCTTCACACTCCCGGCGCAATTGTTCCCACTTGGCGCCTTGTTGAATAAGGTCTTCAATATCTTGACCATATGTGCCAAATGGACTATCCGGGCTAAAGTTAGCTGGCATCAAGGCCGCTTCCTTTTCCTGCCACAACTGCATATTGTCTCGAGCTCGTTTGATTTCCTCATCGATGCGAAGGAACTCATCACGACTCAAGGCAAGCTCACTATTGTACTGTTGCATATGCATACGCGCTTCTTCGCTACGGCGATACGTATCCCATGCGCGCAATACGACGTCTATACCATCGCGGTATTCCTTCCACTCTTGCAACTGACCTTGTAATTCTGCTTCAGTCTGTTCCGTACTGTGGAAGGCCTTTTGCAGTTCTACATATTGCGCTTCATGCTCAGCTAAATGGCTTAACTTTTGGCGATTTTCCTTAAGCTCATCCATCAACACGTTGATGCGGCGTTTACCATTGGAGGACGCTACCAATAAATCAGTAGCTCCTTTTTCAACGTCTTTTACAACAGAGCCCAAGTGTTCCCCACCTTCAGCACCGAAGAAGCGGGATCGAATCTCTACCTCTTGCAACACATCGAGGCCTTGTAAATCATCAAGGGTTAATCCGAAAATGCGGTTATATGTTTTTTTATCGATACCATGCCACCAATGTTGAGCAGGCTCTTCATGAATGGCAGGATGTCCAGGACTGTAAAAGTCTAATTGTTTACCCTTACGACCGATGTAGTAGCTTTCACCATTACGCTCCACATCGAGGGCACCCGTCATAGGACCATAAGCCTTATGCGTACCGCCGAATAAAAGGGTGCGCATCCCTTCAAGAAGAGATGTTTTACCACTTTCATTAGGACCATACATGAGCTGAACCCCATGATCACCGGTAGTGAAAGACCAGTCGCGATACGGGCCAAATTCATCAAATCGTATGCGTTTAATGTTCATCGTTAGCCCCCATCAATACAGTAACACCTTCAATTTCACAGCGCTTCAAGGCACGCAATAATAACTCATCACTCAACAAATCGGCATATACACCTAAGCGTTTAAATTCAGGACGTTCTGCCAAAATTTGACGTGCCGTCTGTACTGCATTACCATCAACCATATCGTCATAGGCGCGCAAATAATCGCCTACCACATCAGATAACAATCTACGCTCCGCTAAATTGATACTAGGACGCGTATTACACATCACGCGGTATGGCATAACGAATATAGATTTACTCTTCTCTTCGCTTTGAGACTCTTGCAACCATAATTTACGCACACCTTCTTGTGTACATAAACGATGCAATGGCCCTGTGCCTACGAGAACAATAGAAAGCAAGATGTTCTTCTTATACTGTTTACGCAAATTCTCTTTTTTATGGCGTAAAATTTCTAAGAATTCTGCTTCAGTTTTCATGCCCGCAATATCAATTTTGATTTCTTCAAAACGGATAGCACTGGTTTCAATAAATCGAGGTTCACAATGACCATTATGGGATACAGAAACAAGATAGCACCCCTTAGGGCCTATTTCTTTGCGGTGTAAACCTTGAGGATTACCAGCATATACAACGAGAGGTTCCTCGCTAAGAACTTGAGATTTATGAATATGTCCTAACGCCCAATAGTCCATGGCTGCTTCTGCTAGGTCTGTTAAACTACACGGACCAGTTACATTATGATTTTCAGATCCCGCACTAGAACCAACTGTACCATGCATAACTGCAAGAGAAAACTCATCACGTTCAAAGGCACGATATTGACGCGCATAATTATCGCTTTCATTACCATGGCCACAACTAATACCGTAAACACCACCAATTTCAATATTGTTAACAATCAATGGAAAACGTTGTACTTGTTCACTAGAGAATACATGTACATTGTCAGGCATCTGTAATTGAGCCTTCCAGCTTTCAGCAGGGTCATGATTACCTTGCACCATATAAACTGCAATGCGATGCTCTGCCAAGCGATACATGGCACGTACAAAGCGCACTTGAGCCTCTAAATTATGGTCTTCGCTATTATAAATATCACCAGCTATGACAACAGCATGAACATGCTCATCGATAGCAGTGTCAATAATTGTATCAAAGGCTACATAGGTAGCTTCGCTCACGGCGCGATCAACGGCGCGGCTAATACCTGTAGCATATTGGAAGGGTGCCCCTAAATGCAGGTCACCACAGTGTATAAATCGAAATGGCTGCATCTATATCCACTCCTTATATTAATACTTTTATTATAGTTATATATAGTAATTACAATACTCTATTATACTACAAAACCCTAAAGATTACTTAAAAATAACTATCAATTAAAACCTTAACATAGATTTAACACCTTAATATATATAGTAAAATATAGCCTCTAAAATTAGTTGTAAGTCATATAATTCCTCTGTATTAAAAGCGCTCTAAAAACTACATACATATTTTTGTTAACTCAAAAATACATTAAGTTGACAATTTATGCACTAACGTTTACAATCAAATTGTCAATATTTTATATTTTTATTAAGTTAACAATTAGGAGGCTATTATGGCTTTGCCTACAGATCAACAACCATCCCAGGTGGGAACATACGAAAAAATCCTTACTATAGCAAATCGTATTATGCATGGTGGTGAAATTACAAAAGAAGAAGCAATTGAGTTAATTCATACATCTGATGATGATACGATGATTCTGCTCGCTATGGCAGATAAAATTCGTCAACATTTCAATGACAACTCTGTAGATGTATGCGCCATTGTAAATGCACGATCTGGCAAATGTCCTGAAAACTGTAAATTCTGTGCTCAATCTGCACATCACGAAACAGGCGTTCAAGTATATCCGTTCATGGATGATGAAAGCATCCTCGATGCGGCTCGCAAAGCTAAAGAGGCAGGCGCTATTCGCTTCTCCATCGTAACAAGTGGTCGTAATACTAATAACCCAAACGAATTCGATCAAATCATTCGCGTATTAGGCCGCATTAAAGATGAAGTAGGCCTCGAAATTTGCTGTTCTCTTGGTTTGTTAACTTATGAACAAGCTCTCAAATTGAAAGAAGTGGGTGTAACTCGATACCACTCCAATATCGAAACAGCACCTAGTCACTTCCCAGATATTTGTACAACCCATTCCTACGAAGATAAAATGTCTACCATCGACAACGCTCAAAAAGCAGGCATTCGCGTTTGCTCTGGCGGCATCCTTGGACTCAACGAGACATTAGAACAACGCGTAGAAATGGCATTTGAGCTTAAACGCTTACATATTGACTCTGTACCACTCAACATTTTGAATCCTGTTAAAGGTACGCCATTTGAAAGCAATAAAGCATTACGTCCATTAGATATTTTACGTACCTTCGCTGTATTCCGTTTCATCTTGCCAAATGCATTGATTCGTACAGCTGGTGGTCGTGAAGTAAATCTTCGTGACTTACAAGCTTATGCTTTAAAAGGTGGCCTTAACGGTATCATGGTTGGTGGCTACTTAACAACTGGCGGTCGCTCTCCACAAGACGATCTCCAAATGATTCAAGACTTGGAATTAAGCCGCAACTCTGCCCAAGTTTAAATTTCTGTATATACCATTCTCCTTTGAGGATGTTGTATATAAAAAATATTCCTAAGATTTATAAATTTTTTACACATATAAAAAGAACCATCTAGTTTGCTGTGCTAGATGGTTCTTTTATTGCCATAATAAATTATAAATGGCTTGACCATTTGTATTACCTTCAATAGGTTCAGGGTTTTCATTGAACTCTACATTTTCATAGGGTGTACCGTCTGCCATGTATGCATCTACCTTTAATGTTTCCATGGTACGGTTATATCTACTTATATACACTTTATATCGCAATTCGTCGCCACCCAGTTCATTGACCCGCAGCCACAAAAGCGCATCATAATCACTTTTTTGAACACTGTCGTTGTCAATAAATAATTGGTTTCCTGATGCATCTGGTCCAACATAGTACCAGTCCGTTGCGTTAGCAGTCCCCCCTATACTGAGTAGCCACAAAAGGGACAATATGGTAAATATTTTCCTCATATGACTGCTCCTCTCATGCTATAGAGCTGTATACTTTATAAAACTCTAATAGCCATTAAACCTTTATAAAATATACAACTTCTCCTTTATATATAATACCAAAATTGTCCCATATTTATCAACAATAATTAAACTTAATTATTATCTTTTTTAGAATTTCAAGAAATTAAAAGAAATTTCTTAAAAAATTTCATTTTCAACTCATTTTTTGTTCTTATAATGACAATGTCAAATGATAAATAGAGGTAACAATTCCCTGGTTACCATACGTGTATTTATCTCCCGACAAGTATTACTAACCCCAAACCTACTACTTGTTTAAATACATGGTTCATTTGATATTAATACTAACACTCCCCTTACATGAAAAAAGGACTCCAGTTGGAGTCCTTTTTTCGTTGTATAAAACTTTAATGAATCTCAAAATATAAACGTGTATAAATTCTATTTACTTTGTAATCCACGATAAACTAGTTCAAAAATAATTTTCAGAGCTTCTAACCACTCATCGCTCTGAGACCACTTATATTGTTTATTAACAGCATATAGACCGTGTACTAAAAATATAAAAATAGATACCCCCACATCAAACGAAACGCCAAGAGATTCTGCCATAACGAGCCCTTGCCGATCTTTTTCACGTCCTATAATGCGTTGTAATACATATTCTGAAATTTGTTCATCTAAAAATAAAGGTAAATACTTTTTATGTCGTATAATACGCTGACATAAAGGCAATCTATCAAAAATAGAATCGTATGCTTCTCTCAACGAAACAGAATTAGAAGCAGCTGATAAGGTGTTAGCTATGGTTTGTAAATTGTTGTTATCTACCATTCCTGGCTTTGAATAAGCGATTGCATCATCCACTAAATCATCAACAATTTCCATGATATTACTATAGTGTAAATAAAAAGTAGAACGAGTTATACCCGAAGCTTTACACAACGATGTTACTGTTACAGACTCAAAAGAATTGTTTGCTAAACAACTAAGCAAGCCTTCTTTTAACAACATACGTGTCATTTCTTTTCGAGTTATCATATAACCTCCAATATAGACACTTTTATACAATGTGTCTATTAATAAACATAGTGTTAATTATTGTTGAGACTAGTATAACAAAACAAGGTATACTAGTTCTAGAGATTACAAATAATAATCTATTCAATTAAATCGACAATAATTTAATTAAGGAGATAACTATGACACAATATACTCACATTCGAAATGCTACAGGAAAATTAACAATAAAAAATACAACATTCCTTATTGATCCATTTTTAGCACCAAAAGATACTTATCCTGGTTTTGAAGGAACATTTAACTATCAACAAAGAATGCCTATGGTTGATTTACCTCTATCAATGGACAATCTATTAAGCAATGTAACTGCAGTGGTAGTTACACACACACATCTCGACCATTGGGATGAAACGGCAATTAATGCTATTCCAAAATCACTTCCTATTTTTGTACAAAATACAGCGGACAAAGAACTTATTACTTCACAAGGCTTTAACGATGTACGCATCATTTTTGAAAGTCTGGAGTTTAATGGTATCACATTAAGAAAAACAGGTGGCTCCCACGGCACGGTAGAAATGTATGCAAATCCAGTTCTCGCACCATTAGCAGGCGATGCGATGGGCGTTATTTTTGAAGCAGCAGACGAACCAACTGTATACCTTGTAGGCGATACAGTTTGGACAAGTGATGTAGAGAAGGCCCTCCTTCGCTTCGACCCTAACGTTATTATTATGAACACTGGATATGCTCAAGTTTTAGGCTTTGAAGATAGTATTATTATGGGTACAAAAGATATTGGCCGCATGGTGGTACGCAAACCAGAGGCAAAAATCATTGCGGTTCACATGGATACAGTTAATCACACAGCAACAAGCCGTGAGGATGTGCGCAAATTTATCAAAGGCAACAACATTGAAAGCCATGTAGCAGTGCCTGAAGATGGTGAAACCATCACACTTTAGTAGGTCTAAAACAATTAGTACATTATACTACGGCTAATACAAGACTAGTAAAAAATCTATCCATAAACAATAAAAAACACCCTCTTAATTCTAATAGTCATAATAACTATAAGATCTATAGAGGGTGTTTTTGTACTTAACTACAAATTATAATCTATCAAAAGATAAACTATTTTACTTCAGCCCAACCTAAAGCAGCACGTTTAGCATCGATATCAGCTAAGATTTTTTCAGCTACTTTAGCAGGATCAGTATTTACATACATAACAGAACCTAAAATATCCTTAGTGTCTTCTTTAAGCCATTTTGTAACAGCATCAGAACCTTGTGTAGGTGGCTCAACGCAGTGGTAAGAGTTGATACCCATCAAGCGGAAGCCAAGGGATGCATCGATACCTTTTTCGTTAGACCATTCAGGGCTAGACATTGCAAATGGCATTTGTGGCAAGTTAAGGCCTAATTCACCTGCAATACCAGCGAAAATACCAGAGGAACGTGCATTATCTACACATTCGCCAACATGCCATACTGGTGGTTGATCATCGCCCAAGAACTCTTGCAATGCAGGGCTACATTTCTTAATAGCATCTGTATTACAGTAACCAAGTTTCATCAATGGGAAGGACGCACAACCATTTGTTAAGATGATACAGCCATTTTTAATAAGTGTATCAACGATATCTACAGTTGCTTTTTCGTAGATAACGCGTGGGTTGGAACAACCTACTACGTTAACGATACCACGAACTTTACCAGATTTTAAAGCCTCTGCTAATGGTTTGAAGGAACCATAATGTTTAACAGTGGATTCTGGAGAGAAACCAACTTCAGCAGTGATTTCGTATGGCGGAATGAATACAGGCATACCTTTACGCAATTCATGAGCTTCAAGAGCGCGATCCAAGATTTTGCGAGCCAATGCTTTTGTTTCAGACAAGTTAGTATGATGGTGATCGTAACCAATGTGTTCTGCACCTGGTAAACGAGCTGCATCAGATGTAGTGATAACTTTTGTGTTGAAGCAACGTGCTACGTCCATGATAGCAGGGTAAACGTCTTGAACGTCAGCTACCCAGCAATCGAGCGCGCCTGTACCAAGTACAAGTTCCGCACCGATAGCATTACACAATGGAATAACGTTTTCGTAGCGGTACATGCTGGACAAACCAGAGCAGCAGATACCGTAGAATTGGATACCTTTAGCACCGATAGCTTTTGCTTTTTCTAAGTACTCTTCAGAAGCACCAATTTTACAAATTTGGGATACTAATGTTGGCAAGTGACCATGAACAGCGATGTTAACATAACCTTTTTTCAAGGCACCGATGTTAACTTTAGATGTACGACGACCACCAAGACCGAACAAGGCATCTGTTGCGATGTCCGCTGCTACTACGCCAGTGAATGTGAAAGCAAGGCCACAACGCAAGAATTGTTTCATATTGCTTTCCCAATCGCCATCTGTACCTACGCAAGTACGATGATATGCATCAAATGCTTCATTATACGCAGAAATAGGCAAGATATCCAAGTTTTTCCATACTTCACGACGTTCAGCTGGAGCTAACGCTGTAATTGTTTTATATTCGCCAGGCAATGCACGGCTCAAATCTTCGAGCAATACATCTGCCAAGTCATTAGCCACTTCTTTTAAGGAACGGCCTTCTTCAGGGATATTGAAAGCTTTACATACAGTACGAATTTTTTCTTCACCCATAATTGGAATATCCAATTGGTCATTAGCGGCAGCTTTCAAGGAAATCAAGATTTCACGAGCATGCGCACCGTGTTGAGTCAAGCCACCTGCAGCAGCGCGTGTCATATTACGAGCTACGATAAGGTCAGCATCGGCACCGCAGACACCACGAGGGCTCTTAGGTGTAATTTTACATGGACCCATGAAACAAATACGGCAACATACGCCGGCAATACCGAATGTACATTGTGGTTGTTGTTTATCAAAACGGTCAAATACTGTATCGCAACCAATTTGCTCCATGCGAAGAATCATTTCGCGTACAGCAGGATCTGGTGTTTGTTCGATAACATCTTGTTTTGTAGGCCAAGTTTTACGATATTCTGCAACGGCTTTCATGTAGTCGTTTACGCCATGTTCATGAGGTACCCCTGGTTCATGAGTGTGTGGCACCCATTTATCCGTAGGCAACGCTTTGCCATGACTATGGTCATGGTCATGATGGTGATCATGGTCGTGATCGTGATGGTGACCGCCACAATGGCAGTGATCATGGTCATGATGATGGTCATGATCATGATGGTGATGATGTTCGCCATGGCTGTGATCATGGGTATTTTTATTTTCCACATCTTTACTCATAATAATCCTCCTAGGGGCCTACGTAGGCCAACTAATACTAATAAAAAAACATATTCTACTTTTATGCAAGTTAATTCCACCTCAACGATGGGTTTTAAATCCTATCTCCAAAATATGTTTTAAACTACTATAAGTATATTTTCTGAAAGGACATTTGTCAATTAAATTTTGAGAAATTTTTGACTCATTTATGCCTACAAACTATTGTATTAACTATATTCATCAAATTCGATAACTTCAGATTCCTTTCATAAAACCAAAAGAGGTTAATTCCTTTTATTTCAAGGAATTAACCTCTTTAATCTATACATATGTATTTGTATATCTATATATGTGTATTTGTATATCAATATATATGTTTATAAGTAACTATAGCTTATAGTATCGTAATAGCTCCATATGTATAATTTATAAAAATTGTTGCATAATCTGTGCTACTTCAGCTAGATGGAATCGCTTAGCTCTATCCGATCTGGCAACTAATACCAACTGACGGAAGCAAAGTTTTGATGCAAGAGGATAAAATTTAACCTTATCATCATCGCCCTTACTATTTAATGTGCTTGGCAAGAATGTAATACCATAGTCATCCTCTACCAAGGATCTACAAGTATCCAGATTTTCTGACCCAATAACCGCTTTAGGTACAAAGGACTCAGCCTGACACAAACGATTTACCAAGGTACGTAACTTAAGACCTTCTCTTATGAGAATAAAAGGGAAAGACCCAAATGGTGCTATCTCATGTATTCCATTCGGTGTCATGAGCGAGTCAGCAATAGCTATAGCTTTTTTATTCTCTACACTAACAGCTAATAAAATTTGCTCATCTAACACAGGATAACTTTCAAGAGCTTGCGAGTAAATTGGTGTTGGAAATAACCCTACATCTACTAAACCATCACAAATTTGTTGCTCCAAAAAATGGGACTCCCCTTCTACTACATGAAATTCCCAGGATGGCTCAATTTGTTGAAAGCTCTTCAATGTTTTTCCCAACATATGGTGACCATAGAATTGAGATAATCCAATACGCACATGATAAGCCGCATCAGACCCTTGATTAATGATCGACTGCGTTAAAGCCTCTACCTTTCCTACTAAAGGCATACCCTCTTTAGCAATTTGTAAAGCTGCAGCGGTGGGTACAACCTTTGTCCGATCTCGAGCAAATAAAGGTACACCTAATTCAGCCTCAATGCGACGAATACTTTGACTCAATGCAGGTTGAGAGATATATAGTTTTTTAGACGCCTTTGAAAATGATGCCATCTCAACGATGGTACTTATATATTTAATATCCTTTATATCCATAAAAACACCTTATAACAAAACATTATTGATTTATCATAAGTATATATTACCACAAAAGAAAGAGCCCTCCACAGGGAGGACTCTTTCTTTAAAGTTTTGAATAATCTCAAGACAGAAATTCAACTGACTCAATATATTACATTAGAGTTTTTAATACATCTAATACTTCTTGTGGCAATTCGTTTTTATGACCAATAAGTTTTTCTACATAGTCATAGCGGAACTCGAAAGCTTTGTGTAATTGGTGATGGTATTCACGCACTTGGAATGGTGGTTCAAAACCAGGAACCTCAACATAAGAGAGGTTTTCATATTTATAGAACGGTTTGAAGTCCAAAGTGCCTTCTACCAAACGTTCCAATAAATCAAGAGTTACCTCTTTAGGAATTTTATTTTCCAAGAAGAAACCTGTGTTCATGATGTAACATTGTACGCCACATTCAGAGAATAATTTTTTGTAGCTTTCATAGTCACGAACTAATGGATATGTGCGGAATGGATTTGCATATGGTTCGATAACAAGTGCATTTGGATCAACGTGAGCATCAAGTTTTTCAGCAGTAGAACGACGTGTAGCAAGAGTTGCGCCCATTGTAGATGCCAAAACAGGGTCATTAATTTTAAGGATTGGTGGCAAAGTTTTATCTTTCATAAGCCATACAATGGCATTAACTGGTTGATCTACGTAGTTTACACGATTATCTGTCCAGAATTGAGATTTAATAGCGCGACCATTGTTATTACGCACATCTTCTGCCAACACAACCTTACGGCCATCCTCATCCATAGTTACGCCAACATTTTGTAGAGTCAACAAGAATTCATTAGCAGGATGTTCCACAGGATAGTCTTGCATTTTGTCGAAATATGTAGGTTCAAGAGCAATAGAACTCAAGTCATTAGTATTGATGATATACGCATCGTCATGCAAGATAGAAATATCATAGCGACCATCGTGTTTTTCATGAGTCAATGTAGATTTACCGGAACCGGACAAGCCAAATACACCGATAGTGTAGGATTTGCCATTATCAAGGTTGTAACGTTTCATACCACCATGGCAAGCAACATAGCCGAGGCGATTTGCCAAGGACCATGCCAATGTAAGGGTCCCTTTTTTATGCTCACCGAAATAGCGCATACCAAGAATCATAGCGCAGTTATGAGCTGGGTCAAAAATAGCAAGCCCACCTGGATGACCTGGCACTACATAGTCAGGATCAGAATAGATATAAATATCGCCTTCTGGAATTTCTACACTATCATTGTAGAATTCTTTTACCGCTGCATCGAAGAACTTGAAGTTCATGATCCAGGAGTACAAAATAGATGCGTGATCTTTTGGAATCATCAAATGAGCACGAGCTGTGAATTTTTTATCAAGACCAACAATAGTTTGAGCCGCAATCCACTCTTTATTGCGGCTATCATAGACTGCATCACGTGCAATATTAGCGAGTTCAACTTCATCTATGCCTTCATCACCAATAATGCGACGAGCTTTTGCATAGCGGCCTGTAGTTTTGCCATCGTTAGTAACAAGTACCTTCGCATCTGCAGGCAAACCTTGCTCGCATGGTTTATATACAGGCATATCGAGGACGATAACACCTGGCTCTTCAGTGGCAAATTGATACGCTTGTGCCACAGATGTAATAGGCGTTACATTGTTTCCATAAAATGCAGTTTCAATAGTACTGCGCATCTTAGAAAATAATGGGTTTGTTTTAATTTCACTTTGCTTCCAAACGCGTCTTGTCGACATAGTATCCAAATCCTCACCTTTAATATATACATCATTTCTCTTGTAAAAGTAGTTTAAGATAAGAAAATACTGCCTCGGCAAATACTTTCATTATGTTTTATTGTACCCTTTTCAGACAAATTTGTATACACAAAACAGATGAATTATAGGAAATTAATGTATGTTTATTTTGAATTAGTGCAACACATCTCTAATAACAAAAATTGATAACTAATCATTCCATAACGATGCAAGCAAGGTAAACAACATATGATTCAATGTTCATAGACACTGCACAATACTAATAACAAAATAAAATGAGGCAAGGTCCTAAGACCTCACCTCTTTCATATTTAAAAGCTCAATTATTTCTTATTTTTATTAATGAATGCATCGATTTTACCAATCAAATCGTCTACATCAAAATCACCGCGTTCCGCAATCATCTTGATGGTAGCTACCTTAGCCATTACTTTTACCATTGGTGTTTTCAATTTTTCAAATTTAGGATTTAAAGAAATTAAATAATCTACCACCTCAGGACTTTGTTTAATCAAATTAGAAAGAGTTGTTTTTGCATCAATACGGAATCGACCATCTGCATCAGCTGTTAATGGTTCTTCCTCTACCTCTTCGGCAGCCTCTTGAGCCAATGATTTTTCTTTGCTACTATCGCCTACAAAGTCAGTTTTATCCCAAGTCAACAATGTACGGGATCCTTCAAGCTCACGGATATGTGTACAATCTTGCATCATTTCTAGTACACCACGGAATTTACCATTTTCATCGCGTACCGCCGTGTAGATAACATAGATAAACAAGCCCGGCTTATTGATCCAGAATTCTGCTTGGCTTTGCTCACCAGAACGGAATTTCTCTACGATTTCTTCTACTATGTGAACAGATTTTGCTGGATGACAGTTCTTAACCTCACGGCCAATAACGTTAGCACTGCGAGGGAAAATGCGATGTGGTGTGTCGCTGTAGAACTTAACAAGTTCATTTTCATCTACATAGGATAAATCCACAGGAAGATGACGGAATAACAAATTGATTTGCTCCAATGTCAATTTGCCAGTGGCTACATCTAGAACAGCATCCTTATTTACAGCTGCACCGCCTACAGGGCCAACATATTTGGATAATAGTCCTGCCAAATCGTTTAGGAACTCATTAGATACACCGTTTTGACCGGAGTTATTTGTATTTAGTTGCGCCGCAGAATCATTGATGCCTGGCACCACATATAAACCTGGCGGATCAATGATAGCATAACCAATTTCATGATCATTCTTGCTCATGCGCACAAACTCTTCATCGCTTAACAATTTATAAGATGTGGGCAATAGTACTTCTAACTCTTTGGAGTTCAAATCGCGTAACTTCTCTAACGTTTCTGGTACAGATGCTAAGAATTCGTCGTATTTATCCTCCCGTAGCAAAGCATAAGACGCAGAGATAGCATCGCGCACGCCGTCATCAAAGGTCCACATAATACGTGTGGGACGGTCAAAACCATGATCTTCTAGCATTGGATACAGTTGATTTTGCTTACGAGACAGATGCGTTCTCCATTGCGCTAAAGAATCAAAGATACCGAGCCAAGGGTTCTTAATAAACTTCTCTTGCTTCAATAGTTCATCTGCTTCAAGCGCCACCTTTTCAACAGCATTGATTTCTTCTAAGTACACCCACAATGGATGATTTTCAGGATACTCATTTTTTGCGCGAACTAATACGCCATCAAACAAGTTCAATAAATCATCCATCTTATCTAGGATTTCTTCATCCTTGTATACACCTTTTAAACTTTGCTCTGCATATGCAAACTCATCAGGCGTACAAGTACCTAGTTTTTCTTTCAAAATGCGATTGCCCTCTTCTAAGGACAATTTGCCGTCTAAATAATCTTCTTTAACGGACACAATAATTCTGTAACGTTCATTGTTAATATCTAGCTTTTGTTTTAATGGATTCATATCTATATACCTCCAAGGGTCAAAGACTATTAGTATATACAATATATTATTACTATATTAAATATATTTTTATTATATTCATTTTGAAAGTAATTTTCAGTTGCTGTAGATACATTTCCCAAAATAATTGAGCCACAAAATACTTTCACCCAATATAATTAAACCCTTAAGTACTTTCACCAGCACACAAAAAGGCACCCATACAATATATGAGTGCCTTCTATTAATTTCTAAAATCAATATATTCAGTTTTAGAAGATGCCACTGGATTCCCATTAGAATCAGTGGCAGGATTAAATCGCCATGTAGAGATTTTTTCTACAAGTGCTTCGTCAAGAGCAGTGATTCCACTGGACTTTACGACTTCTATATCTCCTACAGAGCCATCTTCATTAATGGTAAAACGCACATCAGCACTATGAGCTGCGCCACCATAACCAGCAATATTAATTTGATCTAAGGACGGTGTAGATATCGCTACAGGAAGTTGAAATGGAGCTGCCAACACAGAAGCTATCATACTAATTACAAACAACGCACTCAACAAAGTACAACGCAATACTTTATTCATCATATTCTCCTTATTTAGCTGTTACAGCTTGTTTAGGTAGAGTAATTGTCATCCCAATAATAGATTCATGAGCTTTTTGATCCACCCCAATAGCAGGTGTGAATTTCCACTGCATGATTGCTTTTTTTACGGCTTCATCAACTGGAGCATAACCAGAGGAACGTTCTACAAATACATTTTTGACATTCCCTTTTTTATCAATCAAGAAGCGTACACGCATATTAGGTGCGACCGTAGCTGTTTGAGGAATCTCAGGCAACTCAGGTTTTACAATTTCCACTTCTCGTGGAGATTCTAAGAACTTAGCCGCATCAGCCGTATAATTACCTAATACGCCAAAAGATGCAACAAGTAAAGCCGCCGCAGTGAATCGAAATACTTTATTCATAATAAGCCTCCTTATTAACTCGTATCTATGCATAATATCATACTAAATAAAGATGAATATTTAAAGAGCATTTTCTTGTTGATAATTTTTCTCATTTATGATATATTGAACACAAGATAACTGATCGGACTTACATATCAGGTAGATATGACAAAAAATTACACAAAGGAGGTTCATCATGAGACGTAGAAAGCGTATTCAAATGAAGGTCATGATGGTACTTGGTATCGTTGCCCTCGTTGGGCCAAACCATCTACAATCTCTCATCCACTAAATGATCGTGACCCTAGCAGAAGAACGTATAACTGCCAATAGCCGCTACGTTAGTAGCGGCTATTTTTCTGTTTAAATCGGGGTAGATTACATCATTTTTGTATTAACAAGATAACTAAAGTTTTTAAATTCACTAACTATAAAAAGGAGGTTTATTATGAAATTCAATCGAGTCGTATTAGTCGTTATATCATTAGTACTTATGTTATTAGCCCTTGCAGGCTGTGGTAAAGACACCGCTCCAGATAGTCAGAAAAAATTAAACGTCGTTGCCACAACGACAATGTTAACGGATTTAGTAAAAGAAATTGGCGGAGACCATGTATCTGTACAAGGTCTCATGGGCCCAGGCGTAGACCCGCACCTCTACCAAGCTAGCGCCGGCGATGTAACCACTATGTCTAAGGCAGATGTTGTGGTATACAACGGCATTCACTTAGAAGGTAAGATGGGTTCCATTTTCGACAATTTAACAAAACAAAATAAAGCAACCATCCGCGTATCCGACGCTATTGATCCAGCTACTCTACTCGACTTTGACGAAGAAGATGGCGTAAAAACAAAAGATCCTCACATTTGGTTCGATGTAGCTAACTGGAAACTTGCTGCCAAAGCTGTATATGAAGGTCTTGCGAAAGCAGATCCAGCTCATAAAGAAGATTTCAAAAAACGATATGATGCATATCTTACAAAATTAGATGAAACTGATGCGTATATCAAAGCACAAGCAGAATCTATTCCAAAAGAATCCCGCGTACTTGTAACAGCTCACGATGCATTCCAATACTTTGCTCGCGCTTATGGCTTTGAAGTAAAAGGTTTGCAAGGTGTAAGTACTGCTACAGAGGCAGGCACGCAAGATGTAAATGAACTTGTTCAATTCATCGTAGATCACAAGATAAAAGCTATCTTCGTAGAATCTTCTGTACCACACAAAACAATTGAAGCCGTTCAAGAAGCAGCTAAGGCTAAAGGTTGGAATGTTGATATCGGTGGCGAATTATACTCTGATTCCCTCGGCTCTGAAGGTACTGAAGGTGGCACATATATTGGCATGGTAAAAGCTAATATCGATACAATTGTTAAAGCACTTAAATAAAGGAGGTCTCTATGGAATGGGCCGTTGAAGTTGAAGATATGACCGTAGCCTATACGACAAAACCCGTATTATGGGACGTAGATATGAAGGTACCCATCGGTTCCTTAGCGGCTATCGTCGGCCCTAATGGAGCTGGTAAATCTACATTATTAAAGGCCATGTTAGGCCTATTAACAGTTATCTCAGGTAGTGTTAAGTTTTATATCGACCACCACCTTGCAATGGACAAAAAGGATTACAAGAAAATCGCCTATGTCCCTCAAAGCGGCAGCGTAGACTGGGACTTTCCTACTACCGTATTAGACGTTGTCCTTATGGGCCGCTATGGTCATCTAGGTTGGTTCAAACGACCAAGTAAAAAGGATAAGGAGCTCGCCCTCTCCATGATTGAAAAAATGGGCATGAGCGACTACGTAAATAGACAAATCCGTCAACTTTCAGGGGGCCAACAACAGCGTGTATTCCTCGCGAGAGCCCTCGTACAAGAGGCAGATATTTACCTCATGGACGAGCCCTTCAAGGGCGTCGACAAAACGACGGAGCACGCTATTATTTCTCTATTACAAGAAATGAAAGCGCGGGGCAAAACGGTTATCGTCGTACACCACGATTTAAATACGGTGCCTCAGTATTTCGACTGGGTAACGATGGTCAATAAGCAAACTATTGCCTATGGCCCCGTAGTAGATACCTTTACTGAAGAAGCCATCGAGCGCACCTACGGCAAGGGGAGGATTGTATGACTATACTCCAATCCTACACGACGCAGATGGTGTTGCTCGGCACAGCGCTCTTAGGCCTTGCCAGTGGTATTGCAGGCACCTTTGCAGTACTACGCAAGGAAAGCCTCATTGGTGATGGCCTCTCCCACGCGGCACTGCCTGGTGTAGTCATCGCGTTCTTGCTGACCGGTATAAAAGACATTGAAGTACTGATTATAGGTGCTGCCCTGTCCTCTATCACTGCGGCGTGGCTCATTACCATCACCGTAGAAAACAGTAAAATCAAATTCGATGGCGCTTTGGCTACTATACTATCTGCTTTCTTTGGTCTTGGTATGGTTCTACTCACCTACCTTCAAAGTCTAAACAATGCAGGTCAGGCGGGACTTTCAAAATTTATATTTGGACAGGCCGCCACCATATTAGCTCGCGATGTGTACATTACATCGGCGGCAGCGCTCATTATTATCGTTTTAACAGCCTTATTTTGGAAAGAGCTAAAGCTCATCTCTTTCGACGTAGAATATGCTAAAACATTGCAAATTCCCGTCACCTTTACACTCATTTTATATCGTTCACTATTGATCATGACCATCATCATCGGTATTCAATCAGTAGGTGCTATCTTAATCAGTTCTCTCCTCATTGCACCGGCCGTAGGGGCCCGTCAGTGGACAAACAAGTTAGGTACTATGTGTATACTAGCAGGATGTTTCGGCATGGTGTCTGCCATTGGCGGTACCCTTTGGAGTACAACAGTACAAAAACTGCCTACAGGGCCTGCAATCATCGTCATTCTGTCGGTTATCGTACTGTTGAGCCTCATATTTGCACCTAATAGAGGCATTTTGTGGCAATTCCGGAAAAGAGGTGCCCCATGACAGTACATACAGAGATTTTACTCATCGCTATTGCAGTATCCATCGCGTGCGCTATCCCTGGCGTATTCCTCGTGCTGCGCCGCATGTCCATGATGGCCGACGCCATTACGCATACCGTATTTCTGGGCATCGTGCTCGCTTTCTTTGTAACGGAAGACTTAAACTCCCCCTTACTTCTAGTAGGGGCAACCTTAGTCGGCGTAGGAACGGTATGGCTTACAGAGATGGTTCATAACACGGGCCTCGTCAACGAAGACGCATCTATCGGTATCATCTTCCCTCTCCTCTTCTCCATTGCCATCATCCTCGTCAGTCTCTATAGCGGCAACGCACACCTTGACGTAGATACGGCACTTCTAGGGGAAATCGCGTTCGCTCCATTCGACAGATGGATTGTAAACGGCACCGACTTAGGTCCTGTATCACTATGGATCTCCCTTGGGGTAGCGGTCATCAACCTCGTATTAGTTATGCTCTTCTACAAGGAATTGCAGCTATCCACCTTCGATCCACTATTAGCAGGGCTTTTCGGCTTCATGCCCGCCCTCATCCACTACGTGCTCATGACCATGGTATCCCTCACTGTGGTGGCCTCCTTCCAAGCGGTAGGTGCCATCCTCGTTATTGGCCTCATGATCGGGCCTGCGGTCATCGCTTATTTATGGACGGACTCTGTGAAAGCCATGCTCACTAGCAGTATCATCATCGGCATTATCTGTGCCGTCATCGGTACGGAAGTCGCTTTCACCCTAGACGTATCCATTGCAGGCGCTATCGCAACGACAATCGGTGTTGCTTTATTAATTGCCGTAATTTGTACGCCAAAGACTGGCTATATCGCAACCTATCTTCGTCAACGCCACTTGCGTCGTCACTATCGAGAAACGATGATGCTCTGCCACATCTACACCCATATGAATACACCTGTGGCGGCCATTGAAAACGGTATCGGAACCATTCACGAACACTTGAACTGGAAGCCAGACTATACACACCAAGCCGCATCACACCTTAAGAAGCAAGGCTTGTTATATGTAACAAATGGATACTATATGCTGACCGATAAAGGCGTGGCGCAAGTTAAAGAAATTATTTAATTAACGTTAATCAGACACCTCTAAAATACATACTTTTCCAACAAAAAGGAGCTGAAATCAATTAAAATTCAGCTCCTTTTAATCTAAAATGCAATCCGCATTTGGTACCATTTAGCTCCACCATGATCAGACTCCGATTCGCCTTCATTTACAAAACCAAACTTGGCGTAATAGTGAATCTTTTCTTCCTTACATGTCAAAATAACACCTTTACGGTTTTCCTCTCTCGCAAGGTCGATAAATGCCTCAATTAACTGACCACCTACACCGCGATTGCGGTATTCTGGCATCGTATTTAAACCAAATATCATCTGCCATGCACCGTTAGGGTTATGCAGTGAAGCATCAGCGAACATTTCATCCGTTAAGATTTCATCATTTGTTACAAATCCATCGATAAAACCAATCGGTGTATCATCGTCGAAGGCAATTAAAAATTGACCGGCATAATGGTCTAACCGTTCCTTAAAAGCCTCACGAGGTGCCGCTTCAGCAGGAGGAAAACAAGTTGCTTCTATACGTGTCACTAAATCTAAATCAGCTGTTGTCGCTTTTCGTATTAATATATCCATATCTTTCTCCATCGTATCTACATATCCGTTTTAGTATATACTGTTTATAAAACAAAGGCTACACATTCCATGAGTGATGTGTAGCCTTATATTAATAATTTTACAAATTTCCTTCAATATAGATTATCTAGCAATTATTTTTTCGTATATTTAGGCACATTACGATATTGCATCGGCAATGAATCGTCTTTAATTTTAAAACCATACTTTTCATAGAATGGAGCATTTTTACTTTCACCAATCATAACATTAATGTACAAGTAAGACTTGTAAGCATCTTTCACCATTTCTAGCAAATGACCAGCAATACCTTGGCCGTGATAATCAGGATGAACTAGCACATAATTGATGAAACACACGAGCTCACTATCATCCATGACGCGGATAAGGCCCACTAAACGGTCGCCATCCCACGCACTAATCACACGAGAGGAATTCATGAGCGCCTTGTGTAATCGATCAGGATATTTACCTACCACCCAACGAACAGACAGAAATAAATCTGCTACTTGCTGGGATGTAAAATTTCGCTCCTCAGTATATGTAATCTCCATAAAAGCTCCTCCACCAACGCTTGAGATATATGCTATCAAATAAATAGTATCAATTTAATTCTATCCAACAATTAAAGAGACTATAAAACTAAATCATCTCTATTAGGTAAGATCCTTTAATCGAGTTCCTTGCTCATGTAGATAACATCGTCCATAGGATTATGATAGTACGGTTCGCATTCAACAAAGCCATGCTTCTTATACAAATGTATCGCTGCTTGCAACGGCTCAATTGTATCTAGCACCATTTCTTTATATCCAGAAGTCTTAGCATGGTCTATGATACTTTCAATCAGACGATCCCCGAGAGCATGACCACGCCCTTCGGGACGTACATAGAGGCGTTTCATTTCACAACGGGTATCGCTATGCTGATAATACGCCACCATGCCGAGCACGACATCATTATCATCAATAGCAACCAATAATTCACCATTTGGTGCCGTATATTTTTCTGCTATATCTGCTAATTCCTTATCTAAATTCTGAAAGGACAAATCGCGACCAAGCCACTGCGTATACTCAGTAATCAACTCTTTTACTTGATCTAAATACGGTTTGCCATCAATAATTTTAATCATGTAAACTCCAACGGATATAATACTCTACAATTATTTTTCCCCATGTGGCTTATGTTGAAAGATTTCTTTTACAAGCCCTTCTCCAACAATAGCACTACCTTCCACGATAAGAAACTCCGTACCCTCTTGTAGTGCAGAATAATCTATATCTTCGTTTACCGGCAACGCATTGGCACGTATTGATTTATCAAAGATAACATCTTCACCATCAATAAAGTTTACACTTAACAGCTGATCAGAGCCCTTTATAACAAGATGAGGGCAATACTTTCCATTATTCAGATTCGGTGGAGTTCTCCTCTTCTCGGTGAAGAAAGTAACTGTACAGCAAATAGTAAAATCTAAATCGCTCATGTTACGCCTCATTCAACTACATATACCATATCACCTTTAAAGTATATGTTCATTATACAATGTATGGGATTTCCTTCGGTCCATAACCAACCTTGCAGCACAGCTCGCCCCCAGTTATAGGTCTCCGTAATGACCTCAAATTCACTTTCACTATATTCCTGCTGATACTGAGGTAACTCAATTCTTTTACCTGTGAAGGTATCTAATATTGTACTATTAAAGACGAGAATTTCTAAATCATCCATATCGCACGTCTCAAACACAACTTGAGCCTTATGAGTTTGTTCAACACCATTCTCATAAGAGAAAATGTACTCAAAAGTAAGGATCAAATTATCATCTTCATATCCTATTTTCTGGACCCTCGCATCATGGAGAGAATATTTGGGATACTCGCCAAAAGATTTTGTGGTTTTCATAGTTCCTCAGTTTCACGATCTAACATCTAAAACATAATATTTATTAGTCTAAAATCAGTATACCAGTTTTTTCATACAACATAAAAGCCAATAGATTGTGTAATCTATTGGCTTAATTATTAAACTAGTCACTAACACTTTCCTTTGGGTTCCACCAGATTATGACAGCCCGAGAGGAAATCAAGCATTTATTAAGGCAAAAGCAAGTGATTGTTGTGCCAGAGGAAACCTCCTGATTTAATATATCTAAATATCTTAGCTAAAAACCTCTTTATATAATTCTATCACTTCTTTTGCATATTTCGCAGCCCTAGGAATACGCAATCTTTTATAATAATCAGCTAATATCTCTTGATGATTCTTCAAGAGGTCAAATTCAATTATATACAAACCAATACTTGTTATAGAGTATTTTCCTATTTCAATTACAGTTGATTCGTCATCTTTAGACAGTTCTTCACCTATAGGAAATTCACCATCAGGTTGTTCCGCAATAGTATCGTCGCTATATTGCAAAAACTTTTTAGACCAAACGATAATATCCTTTCCATATTCTTCTATCATTTGCGTGTAAAACTGTACCATCTCTTTGTCTGAAAGCACCTTATAATTAAATCCTTCTAGTAAGAATTGCCTTTGTCTCAATCGATTTTTTAGTTCTTCTATTTCAACACTTTGTAAATCTTGATTAAAGTTGTCGACACCTAGTTCTTTTATAATATCTAAATATATGTCACTATCTAAAAAATCTTTCAAAGTCTCCATAGCTTTAATTCCTTAACAATATTAGCATTATCTATGATAAAGAGATCCGTATCTAGCATAGTATTTTCATAGACAAGGACTACTAATATATCCATATTGTATTTCTCAAATACACCTCATTAAGGGTCACTCCTTTGGCAATGCTCTCTAACTACATAAACCCAGTTTTCATACCAATACCACTGCTTAGCCACTTGTACTCCAAAATTATATTTTTTATTTTTAGCATCTTTTTCATGCCACAACTGTGTATGCTTATACATGGTAAACCACGAATACCCTTCATCATTCATCATCTTCACAATTTCACTAGGTAAAAACTTTTGCTTTTCAACGGCCTTTATTAATACACGCTCTACATCTTTTGAATTAATGTTTTCCGGAGAAATAAATTCTATGGCCTTGTCAGCCTGATTAGCTCTATTTACTTGCATCGGAATATATACAATTTTATATGAATAACTTAATGACCTTAATTCCTCATCATCTAATTCAGATTCAAAGGTTGAAATAAAATTTCTTATATTACTCGGAATAATATCTTCCGATGCCGACCTTAATAATGACTCCTGTTCAGGTGTTATTGGTGAAAATTGAATTGCTAAACTCAGATTATCTCTTATATTATGCTCTTCGCCAAACATTTTAACTAACTCTCTACTATAGTTTAAGGCACATGCTTGTAGTTTTGCACCAATATATTCATCAATACTATCTGTTTTCTGGTGCTCAATCTCATGTCTTATTCCTATTAAAAACCTCAAATTATTAGCGGTCCCTTTATCTAACGGAGATTGCTCTTCATTAATACATCGTTCTAATTCCCAATGTTTATATGCTCCATTTTTAGTTTTATCAAATTTTTTTCTTTGCCCTCTTTGACGATAATATCTATATTCTACCCCCTTTTTTCTATAATAAGCATGCATAAGATATGTCCAAGAAATAATTGCTGTAATAATAAACATTTCAGATTTAAATCTAATCAAAGGATTATTATAAATTTGTACCGCAGATATCATTGCTTCTTTTGATTTATCAAGCAACTCATTAGCTACTGATCTCCCCATACGAATCCTCCTTAAAATCATCTCCCCAAAACTATTTAGTATTAAATTAATTATGACATTAATCTCACTTATTAAGTTAATAGATAAGTTAAATTAACATATGGATAAAGCTTGATATTTTATTACTACCGCTCTCATAATATATTAATTTACAGGTAAGAAAAGCATATTCTAATTAAGTAATAGATCATTCTGACGAAGATAATCAATAAAGGTAGAAATAATTAGATTTTTTCGTTCTATAATATCTGTTTCTTTAAAATCATTAAAATTAGATGATAAATCAAATAATTCCTTATTTTTTGTACCTTCTCTAACTTTACCTTTATCAGTTACAAACCCCTTATAATATTTCAGTTTATCTATAAACCGATAATCTGAAGCACGAATGTTAATCGCTTTTTCAAGTAGAGCTTTATTACCTAGTGATTCTAAATTCCTTTTATCAATTAAACCATTTTCATTTTCTTGTCTTTTTTTAGCATAAATATGTTCTATCTCTACTTTTGTATCTAATAAGAACAAATCTTGTTTATCATTTGTATACATCCACCACGCAAGCATCGATTTAGTAATTGGTCTGCCATTTGTAAAAAGATAATTCTCTAATGCTAGCTTTACGTCACTTTCATCAAATTTATAATCATTAAATGACACTTTCTGGTTATTTATAATATTAATCATCTCCGGATAAACAGGTGTCCTTAATGCATTCACGCCAGGTCTCATAATTGCATAAGCCCAAATAAAGGCAATAATTTTATCAAGGAACTCACCAAATGATTTATCCTCAAGCATTCCTTTACTGTCTTTATTTTGCATAAAATACACGGAAGTTAAGTACGCCCACATACCATTTGGGGCATAATTTAAAACAGATAGATTTTTTAGAACTTTATCAGAAAAGACACTATCATCTTGTTCTGCAACATTTACCCAGAAGCTTGCTAAAACCTCTAAATTAGTTAGTGTTTCATCTTTCTTTAAAAGGCTATAGCCATCTTTCTCATAAAATTTGCGCAATGCTTCCGTTGTAGTGTTTTTAATCTTCATTTTTGCACGTTCATAATACATGTAACGTGTAAATAGTTCGTCCATAGATGAACCCGATACTGATGAGAAAATTTTGTCAGAGATTTCGTCCAATTGTTTCCATCTTTTTATAAATTCATCCTTTTTATTGTTCTCTTTATAATACTTATAGAATTGAGCTTTGAAAATATCTGTATCAGAAAGAGGTTTACCCCTATCATTTAGTGTAGAGAATATTCTAAGTGCAGTTTCTTGCGATTCAGCCTCAATTGGAAGAAGAATACAGTTATTCATAAGCCTATTTGGTAAATATGCAAAATATGTTGGATATTGTACTAAAAAAGTATTTATCTGTTCCGTAAAAAATCGATAATTCCTCGCATACTCACTTTTTTGTGAATCCTCGACTATACCTGTTTTAAGAATTGATAAAAATTCATGCTTATCATCGTCAGACGTAACTTCAGAGTCTATTTTTAATTTGTTTGTATCAGGAGTTCCGAACTCATCAGTTTTCCAGATACACTTAGATATGTCCTCTGCTGTTTTTTTGGAGTTATCATCTTTCATATTTCCAAAAAATGAATAAAAAGCTCTCAACAATAACATCAATGTTGTTAAACGTTGTTGTCCATCAATAATTTCTAGTTTATTATCACTATTTTTAAACGTAACAATAGGACCAAGAAAATATTCATCCCCCTCTGGATCAAACTTCGAGAAATCATCATCTGGAAACGCAAATAAAAATATATCATCCCACAAGGTGTGACATTCAGAAATATCCCAAGCATATGGTCTTTGATAATCTGGTATTAAAAAATCAGCACGTTTATTAGTAAACAATTCCTTTATCGTTTGTTGATCAATATTTAACTTCGACATAACAACTCTCCTTATTCCCTTTGATTAATACTATTAAACTTTCAAAACAAGTTTATTGCCCCTACCGATTTTACTTATATAGCCTATATAAACTACCTTTTACTCATAAATAATTGTATTATCCCTACTATAATCTTACTTCCCTATATTATCGGCAACTAGGCATAACGGTTTCTCAGTTTGCATCGGATAGGAATAAACTTTGTGTTCTTCTTCCATATCATAATTATCCGTCCATAGCTCGCATTGTGTTATTACAGTTTGAACTGCATCATCCATCCCTTCTGGAGGGTATTTGTGCTTTTTCAAAAGCTTTTTAATGATCATACGCATTTTGGCTCTTGCTGATTCACGTTTTTGCCAATCTATGGTCCTATTCTTACGTAGGGTCTCAGCCAATTCTTTCGTTATTGAGATTAGCTCTTCATTTTCATAAAAGTCTTTTATAGCCTGTGGTTTTACCAATGCATCGTAAAAGGCTAACTCATCTGCAGTTAAACCAAGTTTTTCCCCTTCTTGTCTATCAGCCGCGATTTGTTTTGCTAGTTTTAACATCTCAGCAATAACTTCTTCATTTGTTAGCATCCCATTTAAATAAGCATTGATAGAGCGTTGCATAATTTCGCTAAATTTTTCAGACTTAACTACATTTGTTCTGCGATAAACAGAAACTTGGTTGGAAATTAACCTCTTCAACAATTCAATTGCAAGATTCTTTTCCTTCATATTAGCAATATCTTGCAAGAATTTAGGGTCGAATAAAGAGAACTCTTCTTTAATATCAGAGAATAAATTAATTACACCATCACTCTTAATACTATGTTTTAAAAGTTCGTTTATTCTTGCATTCATCTCTGGTAATGAAATCTTTTTACCAACGCCAGTATTAGTAAGTCTCAAAACAAGTACACGAACAGCTTCAAAGAATGCTGCTTCAAATCTATCATCTTCATTAACTAAGGAAGAACAAAGAGAGAGTGCTTGATGAAGCATAAGGGATTCTTTTACAAATACATCCTTATCCTCTGCCCGTTCTTTATCCATAATGAAATTCACTGCACCACTAATAGTTTTAGCTCTTTCAAGGTCCGTACCACTTTTAAATTTAGAATAATCATATCCATGGAATATATCACGGCATATAGACAATTTTTCTAAAAATTTAGGATATGCGACCATAGAAACATCCGTATCACCATAATTTTTTTTATCACGAGATGTATAATCGTTCATCGCCTGCTTTAAAGCAGTAGCAATCCCCACATAATCAACAATAAGCCCGCCTTCTTTATCACGGAATACACGATTAACACGAGCAATGGCTTGCATTAGATTATGTCCAGTCATAGGCTTGTAAATATACATGGTAGCAAGAGACGGAACATCAAAACCCGTTAGCCACATATCAACAACTATAGCAATCTTTAAAGGACTATTATTATCCTTAAATTTCTTAGCAAGTTCGTTTTTATGATGCTTGTTACCAATAATTTGTCGCCACTCTTCTGGATCATTATTACCAGAAGTCATGACTACAGCAACTTTTTCTTCCCAATTGGGCCTAAGTTCTAAGATACGTTTATAGATTTTCATGGCAATAGAACGAGAATATGCAACAATCATTGCCTTGCCTGTAAGTAAATACTCCCTATTATTTTCATAGTGATCAAGAATATCATGCACAAGAGAATCTAGAGTATTATCATTACCAAGAATGGCTTCCATCTGTCCTAGCTCATGTTTACTTTTCTCTATAACTTCACGATCAGCATTTAGAGACATTAAATCATATTCAGCATCAATCAACCTCAATGTAGCTTGATCAAGGTTCAATCTGATAACACGACTTTCATAGTAAACAGGTCGTGTTGCACCATCTTCAACAGACTGCGTCATATCATAGATATCGATATAATCGCCAAAGACCTCCCGCGTACTACGGTCTTTTGAAGAAATAGGTGTTCCTGTGAAACCAATATACGTAGCATTAGGCAATGTATTACGAATAAGTCTGGCGGTACCAATGACACGTTTTGCTACTTCCTCACCAGATTCATTCTTGGTAATCTTAATTTTTTCAGCAAGCCCATATTGTCCTCTATGTGCTTCATCCGCCATAACTATAATATTATGACGTTCAGATAAAGGTTCATCCGATTCCTCGAACTTTTGCATCGTAGTAAAAATAATACCATTTGCCTGTCTCCCAGCAAGTAAGGTTTTAAGATTTTCTCTACTTTCTGCTTGTAACGGCTCTTGTCGTAAAAAGTCTTTACACTTTACAAACTGACTATAGAGTTGATCATCAAGATCATTTCTATCAGTAAGAACAACAATAGTAGGACTATCTAAAGCTTCCTGCAACAAATGAGCATAGAATACCATAGAAAGAGACTTACCACTACCTTGAGTATGCCAAAAAACTCCACCCTTACCATCAGTAACAGTAGCATGCTTAGTCGATTCAATAGCCTTTTTTACTGCAAAATACTGATGATATCCAGCAAGGATTTTATAGCTATTTATTCCTTCATTTGAGAAACAAATAAAGTTCTTAATAATATCAAGCAATCGTTCTTTTTGGAATATTCCCTCAAAGAATGTATCAAACTGTGCATATTGGGTATTCTCATAATTACCGTCTTTTGTTTTCCACTCCATAAAACGGTCTTCACCTGAAGTAATTGTACCCGCTTTAGAAATCAACTGATCACTCATAACACAAATAGCATTATAAATGAACATTGATGGAATCTCTTGCATATAGTTACGAAGCTGTCTATATGCCTCAGAAGCATCTGTTTCTTCACGAGAAGGAGACTTAAGTTCCATTAATACTATTGGTAGCCCATTTAGAAATAGGATGAGATCAGGACGTTTATTACTGTTTTCAATGAAAGTCCATTGATTGGCTACAACAAATGAATTATTCTCAGAGTTCTTATAATCGACAAGATAAACAATTGAAGAACGCTCTTCTCCATCAACAAAATATCTTACAGGAATACCATTCTGTAAGTAATCCATAAAGATAGCATTCTTCTGTACAAGCTCCCCATTTTCAAAATTTTTAAGTTTAAATAATGCATCCTGAATCGCATCATTAGTTGCACCATGATTTATGCGATATAAAGACTCAATTAAAACGTCTTCATAGAAGGGACTATAAAAATCTCTTTCTATATCTGGGCCATACACATATTCATACTCTAAATCATTTTGAAATAATTCAATTAATGATTTTTCATAATCTTCCTCTCGAAAAAAATTTAGCATTATTTTACTCCCTATAAAAAAGATAATTTTGCCCTTAAAACTCTACACTAATATATTTATATCTCTCTATTATTAAAATACGCTTTCCATAGCAATTTTTCCAATATATACAATAAACAATAATTTATTGAATTAGATGTTAATCTCAGATACCTCCAACTTACCAGACATCAACTGGGGTAAAAGAGTATCTCTTAAAGCTAAAAGCTTTGAATTTTCTTTTTCATTCGCCCATATTTTTAAAAATAATGGTGTAATAACATTTGTAAATTTAGACATTGTTTCTTTATCAGGAATAAGAATTGGGGTCTTTTTGAAATCAGGTATTGTAAGTTGCTGTTGTGTGGTTCCTGTTCCCGTGATATTAAGCTGTTTAAGGTATAAATATAAATATTTTACACTAACTAGCTCTATATTAGGTATTAATGCAACTAGACGAACGATAGGCACATATGGTGTATGGCGTATACATACAAAACCAACTGTACCTCGCGCTGATACTGTAACACTTTCATCACATATTTTAGGCGTATTAGTATAACCGTATAACCCATTTTCTCTTAATCCGTTCGCATAAATAGGGTATGGACATGCTTCTGTTTGAATCGTAGAAATAACCTTTGGTTTATCTCCACCAGCTACCATATTAGTAATTGCGCCAAGTGAACTTATAGTCCAACTATGAGGTTGTATACCATCAAACGGACTAAAATCAACAAAACTATTCTTGAAAATTGCTTGAGCTTGATGCTCTAAATTATTGTTTATTTTTTCATTCGATTCGATTTTATTATCAATAGCTCCAAGTATTGACGATATTTGTTCTTGTACTTTCTTATCTCGTGGAACTGAAACAACAATATTCTTCATCGTGTTTCCTGATACTTCTTTGAATGTTGTTCCACTTCCCATACCTTCAATTTTATTTTTATTATATTTAAGCAAATAATATAAAAACAAAGGATCTGTATTTTCATTTGGGATAACACTTTTAAATCCCTGATTTGTACACAACTCATTCTCGGCAATAGCTATATAACCGATTGGTGCTCTTGAAGAAAATAGGACCGTATTCTTTGGTAACAACTGCGTCGAACAACTTTTTAAACCTAGCTCAGTAATATTTCTTTCACCACGGCGGATATAACGTCCCCTAAATGTAGATAGATCTTTAGGAGTTATCCATGCAATACTTCCATTTTCATAATATTCTAATTTCTTTGTCGAAGGAGTTGCCCCACCAATAACAGTTCCCAAATCAGCTATTTTACAATCTATCCATTCTGCCATATTTACCTCCTATCCTATATATCTTTGATGAGATATTTTTACATTGCTCTGTTTGACCATTGCATACTGTAAGGTCGTATCTATCTTTTTATGTCCCAAAAGTTGCTGTAATTGCTCAATGGGCATTCCTTTATCTATTGCCATAGTAGCCAATGTCCTTCGAAATTTATGCGGATGTACCTTATGTATTCCCAATAACTTTCCTAATCGTCTTAGCCGTGCTTCCACTCCACCAATTTGTAATCTATCATGAGGTGCCTTCAAGGATACAAACAAGGCCAAATTATTATCATTCCTACTTTTTAAATAGTTTTGCAAATGTATTTTTGTCCGGGCATCAAAATAAACAACTCGAGCCTTATTTCCTTTACCAAATACAATACACTCTCGCTCATTAAAATTAACATCCGTCCTATTAAGTAAAACCATTTCTCCAACACGAACTCCCGTTGATGCCAACATATCTATAATGGCTAAATCTCTCAGTTCAGAGCAATTATCTCTCATAAGTTCCATCACTTCATCTGAGTAGGTTTCCTTAATATTTGAACCTGTTCTTACCTTATGTATTCGTCTAACAGGACTTTTTAATATATAGTCCTCTTCCTCAAGCCAAGAAAAGAAACTTGAAAGAATCCGACGAATATTATCAATTGTAACTTTACTAGATTTATTTTGTTCCTGATACTTAATCAAATAATTTCTTATATCATCAGTCTCAATATGATTTACACTTTTACTAATAGCGTTAACCATACGTTCAATAGTTGCTTTATAGTATTTAAGAGATTTATCAGAACAGCCCTCAATTCGTTTAGCTGCCAAAAACAGTTCTAAATAATTGCGTTTTAAATTATCATCTTGTTGCTTACTTTCCACTACTTCATATCTTGTAAAGATATTATGTAATACTTCTTGTAACTTTACACTCTGTACATTATTTAGGTACTGTAACATCTCTTGAAGAACATCTTTAATTAAATTTTCTTTCATAGTCAATTCTCCCTTTATAAATTATTAGAGAACGACTATGGGGTGGAAGTCCCCTAAAATTAATTCCATCCACCCATAGAAGTTAAATCATATTTAAGCGCTAAACAATAATTTACTTCAGCAATCCCTTTACATATTTGATACCCTAATTAACAGTGCCTCAAAAGACGGATGTATCGGTGATTATTGTACTCTCAAATCTGGTTTTGCTTTCAAAAGTAAGTGGTGGCAAGATTCCGGGATTCCTGTTATAAAAATAGGCTCTATAAATCAAGATTATTTAAATCTATCTAACTGCTCCCATGTTTCAGAAGATAAAATATCACTCGCAAAAGATTTCATTGTTTCTGGAGGAGATCTCCTCATTGCCATGACAGGGGCAACCATTGGAAAATTCACAATGGTACCGAAAATGCATAAAACAATACTGGTTAATCAGCGTGTAGGAAAATTTTTCCTTGGCGAAAATCCGATTAATAAAATTCCTTTTATATATTGTACACTCAAGCAACCAGAAATAATCTCAGAAATTATTAATCGTGGTCAAGGAAGTGCTCAGCCCAACATCAGTGCATCCGATATAATGTCTATTCCTTGTGTCATTCCTCAAACAGACGAGATAAATAACTTTAATTTACAGACTGCGCCTATGTTTGAACTGATTATTAACAATCAGGTTGAAAATTTGATACTTGCAAAGACGAGAGACTTGCTACTACTACGATTGATGTCTGGTGAAATTGACATTTCCAATATAGGTTTTTAAGCCGCTAAATTATTGTTTATAGCATTATTTAATTCAATTTTTTTGTCATAGTCATTTAATATTGAAGATATCTTTTGTTGTATTTTAATACTCGGAATTTCAACTTCTATATTATCAAAAGTATTTCGTGTTATAGTATCAAATACCGACCCATGAGTATTTTTTTTTAATACTGAAACATTGTGTTTTATTAAGTAATATAGATAATCGCTCGTAACCATTCCTTTTTTTGCTCTAAGTCCGTAACAAGATTGATTAAACGCCATAGCAAATGGAATTGTTGCGATTTCACCAACTGTCCCTCTTGCAGAAATTATCACATCCCCCCTTTGTAAAAGTTTAGTTGATGATTTTTGCAATCCTAGTTGCGTTATTGATTTCTCTGTTTTATATACATATCGAAAGTCATTATTAAAATCTTTAACAGATATCCACGGAATATTTCCATTCCAGTATTCGGGTTTACTAGTTTTTGGGGTACCGCCACCAATTAAGTCCATTACCTCAGAAAGTTTACACTTCATACCCAATCGCCCCCAGTTTCTGCCTAATTTCCCGTTCTAATTCATGAGATTCTTTGAACATACCTGAAAGTTCTAAGGTCAATCTTGCCATTTTTTCTTCAAACGGCTCTCCATCATCTTTCTGTTCTTCAATACCTACATATCTACCAGGAGTCAAAACATAGTCCTGTTTAGCTATGTCTTCTATTGTAGCTATAGCAGAAAACCCTTGTTCCTCATCTAACACGCCATTTTGGAAGTCTTCAAATGTTTTTGCCAACAAGTCAATATCACCTAAACGTCCATCATCTTGTATTCCTTCTGTAAAGTCTCTATGTTTTCTATCAACCATATAGCCCATTTTACGCGCATCAATAAATAAGGTTTCTCCTTTCCGCTTTTTATTTTTTGTAATAAACCATAGTGTAACTGGAATAGTAACACTGTAAAAAAGTTGAGTAGGTAAAGCTACAATACCTTCCACGAGATCCGCTTCAATAATATTTTTTCTAATATCACCCTCACCACTAGTTTGCGACGATAGTGCACCATTTGCCAAAACAAGGCCGATTTTCCCATTCGAACCAAGATGATGTATCATATGCTGAATCCACGCATAGTTCGCATTACTTGCAGGCGGTAAGCCATATTTCCAGCGGACATCATCCTTTAGCTTTTCCTGTCCCCAATTAGATAGATTAAACGGTGGATTTGCCATAATAAAATCGGCTTTTAATGTTTTATGTAAGTCATTGAAGAATGTATCTGCCTGATATGGGCCAAAGTTTGCATCGATACCACGAATTGCCATATTCATTTTTGCCATCTTCCAAGTGTCAGCATTCGATTCTTGACCATAAACAGAGATAGTTCCTCTATTACCACTATGAGCTTGTACAAATTTCTCACTTTGCACAAACATGCCACCACTACCACAACAAGGATCATATACGCGACAATTATTAAATGGTTTCAAAATAGATACAATAGTTTTAACGATACTCGACGGTGTATAAAACTCACCACCCTTAGTGCCTTCATAAGAAGCAAATTGAGCAATACAATATTCATATGTTCTTCCCAATAAATCCTTACTCGACTCGGTACCGTCCATTTTGACTTCATTAGTAAAAAGATCAACAACTTCACCAAGTACTCTTTTATCTAAATCAGGACTAGCATAATTCTTAGGTAACACATTTTTAAGTGTTGTATTCTCTTTTTCAATAGCTCTCATTGCATTATCAATAACAAGTCCAATTTCAGGTGTATGTGCAGCAGATGCAATTGTACTCCACCGCGCTTCTTCTGGAACAAAGAAAATATTTTCTTCTGCATATGCATCTCTATCATTTTCAAATCCGTCGCCTTCTTTTATAAGCTCTTCATAGCGTTTCTCAAAAGCACTCGATATGTAACGAAGAAATATTAACCCTACAATTACTTTTCGATATTCTGCAGCAGGAATATGTCCCCAAAGAACACAAGCCGCATCCCATATTTGTTTTTCAAACCCAATATCTGTATTGTTTTTTGCTGCCATAACTTATATACCATCCTCATTAAAACTTACAAGTCAAGATTATTTTCATAAAATCCGCATAATCTAGTAAATATACTATAAATCCTAATATTTTTTATTATAACATCTTAGATATTCAGAATATATCTTTAATTCATTTATTTTTCATAGTACAAAAAACTATCATACTTTTACCACTGTAATCACTAAGACTAAATATCTATTAACCATTTAAAAATACATAAAAAAACGATATAAAAAAAGTCATCCAAAGATAGACTCTTTGGATGACTAAATTATATTATGTATTTTTATATGTTAAATATATTAAGCAAACCATCTTATTCCCACTCAATTGTAGCAGGTGGTTTAGATGTAATATCGTACACGATACGGTTGATGTGTTGTACTTCGTTTACGATACGACGGGAGATTGTGTCCAATACGTCGTAAGGGATGCGCGCCCAGTCAGCAGTCATGAAGTCTGTTGTTGTTACGCCACGCAATGCCAATGTGTAATCGTATGTACGGAAGTCACCCATAACGCCTACAGTACGTGTAGATGTTAATACTGCAAAGTATTGGTTGATGCTGCGATCTAGACCAGCTTTTGCAATTTCGTCACGGAAGATGTAGTCCGCATCACGCAAGATATCAAGTTTTTCTTTAGTGATTTCGCCCATTACACGAATAGCAAGACCAGGACCTGGGAATGGTTGACGCCATACGAGGTAGTCAGCCAAGCCTAATTCAGAACCAAGTTCACGCACTTCGTCTTTGAAGAGGTTACGCAATGGTTCGATAAGGCCTTTGAAGTCTACAACTGCAGGCAAGCCGCCTACGTTATGATGAGATTTGATAACTTCAGCTTCGCCAGTACCGGACTCGATAACGTCAGGGTAGATTGTACCTTGCGCTAAGTAGTCAACAGAACCAATTTTACGACCTTCGTCTTCAAATACGCGGATGAATTCTTCGCCGATAGCTTTACGTTTTGCTTCTGGATCTTCAAGACCAGCCAATTTATCTAAGAAACGTTTTTCTGCATCGACGCGGATGAAATGCATGCCGGAATCTTTGAAAGCTGCTTCTACTTCGTCGCCTTCGTTTTTACGCATTAAACCATGGTCAACGAAGATACAAGTCAATTGGTCGCCAACAGCTTTAGAAATAAGAGCTGCTGCAACGGAGCTGTCTACACCGCCGGACAATGCCAACAATACTTTGCCATCGCCTACAGTGTTACGGATTTCTTCAATAGCAGTTTTTGCATAGTTTGCCATTGTCCATGTGCCTGTGAAACCACATACTTCGTACAAGAAGTTGTGAAGCATTTCTTTACCATGTTCAGTGTGCAATACCTCTGCATGATATTGCATAGCGTATAATTTACGCTCTTTATTTTGCATAGATGCAACAGGGCAGTCCTTTGTATGAGCAATGATTTCGAAACCTTCAGGTACTTTTGCTACATAATCAACGTGGGACATCCAAACAACTTGGTCTTCGTCCAAGCCTTTGAACAATGGGGATGTAGTATCCACTTTAGTAGGTGTTTTACCAAATTCACGGTTATCTGCAGATTTAACTTCGCCACCTAATGTATGCGCCATAAATTGCATACCATAGCACATGCCAAGGATAGGAATACCAAGTTCAAAAATCTCTTTTCCGATTTTTGGAGAGTTTTCTTCATACACGCTGTTAGGGCCACCTGTGAAGATGATACCTTGCGGTTTTAATTCTTTAATTTTGTCCAGCGCTTTGTTGTATGGATATACTTCGCAGTATACGTGATTTTCACGAACACGGCGCGCGATCAATTGATTATATTGACCACCAAAGTCAACAACAATAACAAATTCCTTGTTTTCCATGCCTTCCTCCATATGCATCTATTTGTGAAAGTATATTCACTAATTTTTAATGCCCATACATTTCTGTACTGGGGGTGCGTTTTTTCGAAGCAAACGCTAATTTTCATTACATTTCATTATACCATACGAAGTATATGGACTCCATATATTCCGTATGAAATTTATAGAAAAGATTTTAATGTTCGGATTTTAATGTATTTCCCCGAAATGAACCTAAGCTATTCCAACAACTACCAACTATATCCTACTCTGGCCAGCTCTTTATGTTAAATCCTACTCTTTATGATCCTCGCGTTTAGACATTTTGACGGCCCCAACCGGACAGATGGAATAACAATCGCCACAGCCGATACAGCCTTTCCCAATATTAAATCGAGTCTCCCCTTTGGTGATGCACTGAACAGGACAATCCACGGCACATGCACCACACTTAACACAAGTATCATCAATATGAAATTTTAGATTCCCCATTTACATCACCTCCTGCTATTTTGATATAAAACGACAAAGGAATATATATAGTTTTTCAGATACTACCAGTTAAAAGTATTTATTTTTAACTGGTAGTATCTTTAATTTGAGATATGATTACGATTTCTTAAGTAATTCATTATTATACGCAATAGCTGAATAGATAGCCTTTGCTACGCCTTGGTGGTTGTTATCTGTAGCCACGTAGCGCGCTGCTTCTTTAATATTCGGTTTACCATTACCCATAGCAACGCTAGCACCGGCAAAGCGTAGCATGGATAGATCGTTTTCACTATCACCCAGTGTCATTACTTCGTCTGGACTAAAGCCCCAATGACTGGCTAAAGCCTCAACAGCTGTCCCCTTTGTGGTATGTGGTAATACGAATTCTAAGTTACCTTCACTAGAGAGTAGTACATCATAAAAACGTTCACGGCCTGTACCGTCATGAGACATACCTTGGTATTCATCGCGTAAGTCTTGTAAGATGTGTTGGCGCATAGGCTCATCACCGTAGAAGATTTGCATCTTTTCAGGGCCTTCGTCTAAGGCTTCCATATGAGCCAGTAAATCAGGCACCATCGTACGTGTTGCTAAGATAAATGGACGAATATTAGGTCTAAAGAAGAAATTAGACTGTTCGACTTCACACTCAGACATCTTTGTATTCGCTGCTGCATCACCTTCAGCCAAAGCATAGTGATCATGGGTTTCACCAGGCAGATGACCTTCTGTATCAGCAGAAATATGATTATTCATTACGCTATGAGAACTCTTTGTATTACTGCCATCGCCCTCATTACGTTCATCTGCACAAGCACATAAACGTTCCGGTGTAATGCATCGAGACGGCGGATACATGCCAAAGATTTTGTCTTTCACATAGGCCTCTACATAAACGCCATAGGTTAAAAGTTTACGCAATAAATAAATGGCTTGTTCTTTATCAAATATTACATGGAACAGCGTACGATTTTCATCCTTATCCATTACATAAGCACCATTGGTACACATAAAGTAGCGTAAACATGGTAATTTCTCGATAACATCATTCATCTCATTCCAAGCACGACCAGAAGCGATAGCTACACGAATGCCGCTTTCACGAGCTGCACGAATCGCCTCTATAGCATCATCGGGGATGGACTTGGCATCGTTAACCAATGTGCCGTCCACATCAGATGCAATGAATCGGATGGGTTTATCACCGGTAAGACCTATATAGTTTTTAATTTGTAATATTTCAGTTGAGGACATAAAGCCTCCTTTAATATGGTATATAAATAGATAGATATTATTTTCAATCAGTAGTACAGTAATAGTTACAAATATATCTGTTAAAAGGATACACAGATAGTATGTAAGACATAGATAGTATATAAGGCATAAATAGGAAGTGAAACTATATGCGCATCATAATTGATAGAGATGCAGTTTGTGCAGGCGATGATATGAATCATCATCGCGAAGAATTTACCGTACCAGATGATATCACTATCGCTGGTTTATTTGAATTCCTTGAGTTTAAGTACATTCCAGTCATCGCGGGAAATAACGTGGTCTGGGCACTCTATTATCACGACCGTGAGTTAGGTGCCTATTTCACCAAAATTCAGAGCTTCATAAATGGAAACATCTCATTATCATCTATCATTAATAGATCTGAAAAAGACCACGAATTTTACCTATACTATTACAGCCATCCTGATAGATATAGAAAACGCTTTATTTAGATGCATTAAATTCAGCAACGATTTCTTCTAATACAGCTGGATTTTCTACCAATCGTAACAAGGTACGGCCTATGATATTAGCACCGTCCACAATTGTTTGTTCAATGGTAGATTCTAGCATAGCCGCAGCGAATTCTTTAGAGTGACACACCTTGTCTTCCCCAGCGAGTCGCAATTTAGGGTGGAATGCAGCACATTGATAGCTAACATTACCAATGTCTGAGCTGCCCCCGATATCTGCTGGGCCTGGCTTGAAATCAATGCCCATATCAGACATTACGTCTTCAATGAGAGCTGTTCCTCTATGGTTTTGGTTCATATCATCATAAGGATTGCCATAGAACTCTACATCTACAGTAGTGCTAGTACAGAGAGCGGCCCCTTCAAAGATGTTCTTAATCTGTTCAGATAGACCATTCAAATATTCCCGTTCAGTGTGACGTACGGTTACCTCTAATTCGCCAAATTCAGGAATGACATTGGATGCAGTACCACCAGCAATGATCCACGTACCAATACGACTTTCAGGACGTACTTGTTGACGCATCATATCCATCGCATGAATAGCGAGTTGCACACCGTTTACCGCGTTGATACCATTCCAAGGCTCACCGGCTGCATGAGCTGGTTTACCGTGATAGCGAGCGCGGAAACAGTCGAGCGCCAAGAATTGTGAATTTGGTCGTGTTTCTTCCCCATCAAGGTGAACCATGATAGCAAAATCATAGTCTTTAAATACCCCTGCGTTACACATATCCACCTTGCAACCTGTGGCTTCTTCATCAGGTGTACCGATGATATCGATGTCCATGTTGAAAGCAACGCCGTCTTGTTGCATTTTATGTAATGTTAATGCTGCCAGAACACTCATAGAGCCACTGGCAGAATGACCGCATGCATGGCCGACCTCTGGCAATGCATCATATTCACAAAGAATAGCCAAACGACCTTTTGGATTATCTACTTTCACAGCAGAAGCCTTGAACGCTGTTGGTAAATTACAGAATTCATAGGTTACATCCATGCCATGTTTTTCAAGAACGGCGCCAATCGTTTTGACGGATTCAAATTCATGGCTGGAAAGTTCAGGGTTCTTAGCTAATGTATAATTGATGGCAAACGCATCAGGTGCGAAGCTTTTACAAAGATCAGAAAAGGTATTCGTAAGGGACATAGTGCCTCCATGTATATACGCCAATGATTGTAAAGAATGAAGATGCTCTACAACCTAAAATAGAAAATCTTATATTACTGTAAAGTATGGCCTAAGAGTGAGCCATCTTGAATAATAATTTTAAATATAATGATAAATATAAAACTCTTTTACTCTTAATTATACAATGTTATTGCCTATTATTGTAAAATTCCGTACAATATAAACAGAATTTGATAAACCATGTATATGGATGTTTGAGGAGGTTTCTATGTTTAAGTTCAAAAAATTGACAGCCATCGCCCTCGTAGCGGTAGCAGCAATGGGTTTATTGGCTGGTTGTGGTAATGACAAACCAAAAATGACACAACAAGAAGGTGTATTGCGTGTAGGTTCTGAAACTACATTCCCACCATTCGAATTTACTGAAGGCGACAAATACGTTGGTTTCGACGTTGATTTGTCCGAAGCAATTGCTAAAAAACTTGGTTTAAAAATGGAATTCAAATCCATGGGCTTCGATGCTTTGATTCCAGCAGTTCAATCTGGCGATATCGACATGATCGCAGCAGGTATCAATGCTACACCTGAACGTGAAAAAGCATTGGACTTTTCCGATGTATACTTTGACCAAGGCGGTTTCATCACAGTTGTTCGTAAAGACAACACAACAATCCACAACATGGATGAATTAGCAGGCAAAACTGTAGGTGCTCAAATCGGTACAATCCCTGTTGAAATGGCTCAAAAAATTCCTGGTACAACAGTAAAACAAATCGATTCCAATGCTAATATCTTCATGGAATTGAAAGCTGGTACAATCGACGGTGCTATCATCGATAATGCAGTGGCTATGTACTACCTCAAACAAGGTGCTGATCAAGACCTTAAACTCGTAGGCGAACCTACTAAAGCTGAAGGTACAGTTCTTGGCGTTAAAAAAGGCAACAAAGCTTTACAAGAAGCTGTTAACAAAGCTCTTAAAGAACTTAAAGAAGACGGCACTTACCAAAAAATCTACGACAAATGGTTCGGCGATTACAACAAAAAATAATATCTATCTCTATAAACTAGGATAAATATAACCCCTCTGAAAGACTTCAGAGGGGTTTTTCCTCTTTTACGGTCCCTTGCGTTCGTTATATAATAAATACGTATTCTATAGTAAATGTAACTAATTCAAGGAGGCCTTATGGCACAGTACTTTACGGAACGCCTACAAAAGGTCTTCCACATGATTTTTAAATCATACAATCAAGAAATGGCCCAAGAAGGTTTGCGCCAATTAGAACTGATTGTAAATAATCAGCATAGTCCTGAGCAACCGAATCATCGGGCGCTAAGAAACGACATGACTACGTCGCTGGAAAACGAAATTGACACTAAAGAGGACGCATTAAAAATAGCCAATGATTCAGAGGCTCGAGAAATAGCTGATGCATATGCTTTGTTGGCTCGTATCTACGCAGGACCACGATTTACATGGGAGGAATCAAACTTCCCAGAAAATAACATGCGCACTTATCAATGCTTGCACGATAGCATTCGCCGCTGTAGTCCTATTGGTACCTTACAAGCATTGCGTATCAACGGAACGATTACACCTACTGTTGAAAAGGATATGTTAATCTCCTTTGACGATGCATTTCGTATTGTTTACGACTACGCGGAGCAAGGTGATGCTTTCTGCCAATACATTATAGGCAATGTCTTTTTCTGGCACGATGACGACCGTATCAGCCTTGCAAGGGATATGATTACACCACCTCGCCTCAGTTTGGCGAAACGTATCCAACAGAGCTTACAAAAAGGTTCTATACAGGAGCGTCTTATAGCCTTACAAGGTACTATTTCCAACGAAACATTACAGGAAAATGCTACTAAACTCGCCAAGGAATGGTTTAACAAAGCGCTCGATAACGGGCTCGCCATGTTCCAAGGCAATCTACGCAACATTTATATCGACGAAGGCGACTTTAATAATGCGCGCCGCGTAGCTTTAACCGCTGCTGAGCTAGGTAATCCAACCATGATGCTCTACACCGGTCTAAACTGTCATGAAAACGGAAAATTTGAGGATGCTTTCACATGGTTTACAAAAGGTGCCGCCCTAGGTCAAGCTGAAAGTACCGCAGAATTAGCGGATTATTACTATCATTTCTATGATGCCAAAGAGCTCCGCAGAGTCATTCCTTATGATCCGGTAAAAGCAATTGGACTCTACCGCCGTGCAGCTACTAAATATTTCAGTGATGCTGGCTATGCAGCATTACAAGCTGCCTTTGGCTATATCTTCCACATTGGTCACCTACCGCTAGACTGGGGCCTCATTGCAGATTTAACCCACATGGCAGCCACAAAAGAACGCTTTATGTTCTCCTTGCCATATATTGGTTACATGCGCATTCACGGTTTCGGTGTAACGAAAAATATACGCTTTGGTGTACAATCCTTAACACGTGTACTAGATGAAGAAAAACGCGCCCTAGAAGAGGAAGACCGCGTTCTCTTCTACGATATTACACGAGCTTTAACGCGCGTTGCCTTAGGGTACGCCTATGAAAAAGGCTATGTTTCAGGTAAACCCGATTTGGATTCTGCCGTAGCCTATTACGAAGAATCCCATCAATACATACTGTCTCACAAGGCAAACCTCGATGAAGAGTTAAAAGATATTCCTATCGATGATGAAGCAGAAGAACGATTAGCGGCCTTTGAAGAGGTCGATGGCCATTGGCACTACAAAGAAGGTATTACAGAGTCTACTACAACAGTACGTCCTGGTCATACTGAATGGCCTCAAAATGCAGCACGTTTATCTGTAAACATGGATGACTTCTTATGGGACACTACCTTATATGATTGGCAAACCATCGAGCACGCCTTAGCATCACAAGACGAAATGAAACTTAGCTTTTACAATCATTTCCTATCCGTTCCAGACAAGCTACGCAACATTTTTAAGCTAGATGTAAAGCGTATGCTACGTGATACGTACCAAGTCAGAATACATGGTTATGACCCTACAGAAGGTCAAGAGACCATTTACCGAGCACTGATCAAAAAAGAGAATACCATTCAGCTATTAAAAGACCTCTACGATACGCACCAATTACCTGCATTAGGAGATAACTGGTCCATCGAAACGAACGAGGAAAAACCAACTTGGCATTATGTACTCGATGTAGATCAACAAGCATTTCTACTTGAAGAATACGATGATGCTAATGCGATGATACAAACTGCATTACAAGGCTTAAAAGATAAAAAGTACGAACAAATTAATGTCCGTACCCATGACTTTATTGGCCCATCCTATTTCATTTTCAGAGGCAATCACGCAAATCCATTTAGAGTGCAACTCTATTTGAAAGAATCCATGCGCCACTCTATCGATAAGGATGGAAAACCTCTAGATACGCCTGGTAATACCTATTTATTTGAACAACATTTAGGTAACGAAGTATCATTAAACTACTGGATTCAAAAAACTATTAATACCTTGGAAATCCCTGAACTAGACAACTGGAAAAAACTCAGTGTACCTAAGGCATTACAATAAAAATAACCGATAACATAAAAAGAGCTAGTACCTAATGTACTAGCTCCTTTTTTATAACCTATGAACAAGCTAAACTATTATAAATGATCATGAGGATAATGTACGCAAAAGCCCCTATAAACCAACATCGACAACACCATGATCATAAGTTTCTTCTACAGTTTCTTGTACAACCATATCACTGCGATGTACCTTATCAAGCATCTTAGAGCGAGCTGTTGTAATCGCACTTTCACTATGTTTACCACCACGCCAAGCAAACTTAGATGTACCGATTGTATATTTCAAAGTTGCATAAGGACCACTCAAATGATGAGACGCTGTTTTATAACCCGCATCAAGAGTAAGATGTGGTGTAATATGGAATTCTGCCCCCACTTTAAAGCCTTTAATAGCATTGCGTTTAGGTAATTTATAATACCCTACTTTTACAGCCTCTCTACCACGCCAGTTATAATAGTCTGCATAGACACGAGCCCATCTAGCATTTTTAAATGTTCGAGCATAGCCAATATCATAACCTCTAGCTACAGTATTTTCACTTAGAGCCCAGTGATTTTCATAAGAAACCACACCATAGTTATAAAGACTTTGATCGGGATCCATACCATATGGATACAATCCTGCAGGATCACCTAATACAGTACTTCGCCCATGGAGTCCTATATATTTTCTTTCATCAGTCCCCAGATTTCGGTACAGATTAGCATGGATTTCATTAAGACCTGCCACATATTCTACACCACCACTAACACGCTTATAACCACCTTTAAACACATGGTCATAGAACGCATTAACACCAACATAAGCATGTTCACCCTTGCTAAGACGACGATAGCCAATACCAATATTAGCATTCATCCCTAAGGATTCCTTCTTATCTGTTTGTTTATCGTGTCTTATAAACGTCCCTGCAGGTCTGGCTGGCTCCCAATAACTATCTAATTTATAAGATGAAATCTTTTCTCCACTGCGCCCAATACGACCTTGTACAAAGACAACGCTTTTCGCATTTTCATCATAATGGGTTATAGGTTGCAAGGTCTCAATGTATAACTTGTTGAGTTCTGTAGATTTGGATTTATCAGAAGTCCCCACAATAGGATGATTTTCCCAAGGCGTAAAATTATGGAAGTGATGGCTACTCGACTCTTCAGAATTTTTCATACCAACGCCAACTACGATATCTGTACGATCCATCCAGTTAGAACGAACGGCCTCTTTCCTAGCTGTATCGGATGCAATTGTTTGCTGTGCAGAATCTAGTCCATTTACATCTTGAACCTCTGCTGCCATTCCTACTGTATATATACTGAAAGTCATAGTCCCTAAAACCATAGCTTTCAATAATAACTTACCTGACATTATATATAGTCCCCTCTCATGACAATGATAAAACTAACATTTTCTCCATATTATAAATGATCGATAGGTGCTAAATAAAAATATTCAATGTCATCAAAGGATTCTACAATCATGTCTTGACGATGTACCTTATCTAGCATTTTAGAACGAGCTGTCGTAATCGTATCATCACTATGCTTGCCACCCCAAAGGGCAAATTTAGATGTGCCCAATGTATATTTCACAGTACCATACATACCTTTCGACATATTGTTTGCATTGTTATACCCAATATCTAAGGATATATGTGGTGTTAACTGTAATTCAGCACCGATTTTAATGCCCTTATAGTGGTTTGCATTCCGCACAGAAAACCATGGCACATCCCAATGGCCTGGGCGCCCATAATTATATGCTTGTTCATGCCCGAATCCATGGCCTTTCCAACGATATCCATTTACATAAGTACGAGCCCAGCGAGCATTCTTGAAGGATCTAGCAAAACCGATTTCATAGCCACCTAGTGCTCTACCGCCTTTGTAAGTATTATAGTTTTCACTAGGAATCGTATTATACGGAAATGTTGATGGGTAACCATTAGGATACAAGCGTTTAGGGTACGGATTGCCACCAAAACCTCTCACGACGCCCGTATTACCAAGCCCCTTATACACATTAGCATATACTTCGTTAAGTCCATTTACATACTCTACGCCACCGCTGATGCGATTATAATTGCCTGTGAAAGCTCGATCAACGAATGCATTAACACCTACATAGGCATGTTCATTTCGGCTAAGGCGTCTATATCCAATACCAACCGTACCGATAATCCCTAATATTTCTGATGATTTTTCATCCGTATTTATTTTAGTGTAACTAGATTGCCCATGCCGATTGATTGTTAATTCAGGGAGAAAGTAACCACGCATCTCTTTCGATGCTATTTTCTCACCGCCCCGTCCAATGCGTCCCTGTACAAATAGAACACTTTTACTGTTCTCATCATAATGAGAAATAGGCTGCAATGTTTCTATATAGGCTTTCGTTAGATTGCCGTAATCAGATTTCTTATTATAAATGGTATCCAGATCATCCGTTAGAAAGTGTCCTTTATCTAATTTGGACTGGCCTCCGGACTGTACCCCTACAGCAATGTCCGTGCGGTCCATCCAGTTAGATTGCACTGCATCATGTTTTGCTGTATCGCTCACTTGTGGCACCACATTGGCCGCTCCCACTACAGCACTTGTGCTACACGCTATGGCCCCCAAAACCATAGATGCTAATACTAACTTATATTTCATTACTAAACTTCTCTCCTTTTAATTTTATAAATTATCCCAAGGTACTACAGCCCAATACTCTTCATACGACCTACCTATAGTCATAGGACTACGGTCTACCTTATCTAACATTCTAGCACGAGCATTCGTAATGGTATCATCACTATGTTTTCCACCATGCCAAGCAAATTTAGATGTCCCCAATGTATATTTAACAAATCCATAAGCACCACTAGCATACTTACTATCCGATGTATAGCCTAAATCTAAGGATACATGCGGTGTCACTTGTAATGTAGTACCTAATTGCCAGCCAGAACTATTACCCAAATCAGAAATCGGAGAGGTCCCTCCACTATAGGATGAAATCCCGAGACCATTCCAGTGATAAGCCCCTATGTGCACACGCGCCCAGCGGGCATTCTTAAAGGTACGAGCATAACTTACATCATAACCAGATAATACTTTTTGAGACTTATACACCGTATAATTAGCAGTTCCTCCATTCAAAGGAAATGGAAGATGCGATTCAGGCACTTCCACCATATAAGATTGAGATTTTATATTTCCCAAACCTCTATATACATTAACACGAACTTCGTTAAGTCCGGCCACATATTCTAAGCCTCCACTAACTCGATTAGCATTCTCAGAGAAGGCGCGATCTGCAAATACATTAACACCTACATAAGCATGTTCATGGTTACTGAGCTGACGATACCCTAAACCAATATTACCCACAGTACCTAAAGATTTTGTCTCATCATGTCGCTCTGGTTTAGTCTTTGTTTCCACAGTACCTGTAGCCGAGTCGTATGGATACCAAATGCCTCCACTCCCATCAAAATAATTAACCTTATGTTCTTGCCCACCTTTACCGACGCCGCCTTGTACAAACAATACGGACTTGGAGTTTTCATCATAATGCGTTAAAGGTTGTAATGTTTCTACAGATACTTGCTTACCCAGTTTCGATTGTGTGCCTAACTTAATATCCGTGCGGTCCATCCAGTTAGATTGCACTGCCTCATGCTTTGCTGTATCACTTACTTGTGGCGCCACATTGGCCGCTCCCACTACGGCACTCGTGCTACACGCTATGGCACCCAAGACCATAGCTGTTAATACTAACTTATATTTCATTACGAAACTTCTCTCCTTTTAGTTTTATAAATATCATCAATTTTATAAGTGATCATTAGGTCTTACATACCAATCTTCTTCATATGTATGGCCTATTGTCATAGGACTACGGTCTACCTTATCTAACATTCTAGCGCGAGCATTCGTAATCGTATCATCGCTATGTTTACCACCATGCCATGCAAACTTGGATGTTCCCAATGTATATTTAACAAATCCATAAGCACCACTAGTATACTTACTATCCGATGTATAGCCTATATCTAGCGATACATGTGGTGTTACTTGCAATGTAGTTCCCACTTTCCATCCATGACTGTTGCCAATTTCAAGCGTTTTCAATAATGCGTCGCTATGATTAGGCACACTAAGACCATTCCAATGATATACGGTCGCATGTACACGGGCCCAACGAGCATTTTTAAATGTACGAGCATAACTTACATCATATCCAGATAATACCTTTTGAGACGTATGTGGCATATAGTAAGCAGGGCCACCATCCAAATCAAATGTGAAGTACGATGGCGGTAAATGTATCATATCAGATTGTGATTTCACACTCCCTAATCCTCTATATACATTGGCACGGACTTCGTTAAGACCGGATACATATTCTAGACCCCCACTCACACGATTAGCATTCTCGGAAAAGGCACGATCAACAAAGGCATTGACACCAACATAAGCGTGCTCATTCTTACTAAGATGACGATACCCTAAGCCTACATTAGCTACAGTCCCTAATGACTTCGTATGTTCATACTTCTCTGCTCTATACCGTTGATCACCTTTACCCGTAACAGGATTATAAGGATACCAAATTTCATTATAACCGTGATAGTAACTAACAGAATGTTCTTGACCACCTCTGCCAATACCGCCTTGTACAAACAATACGGACTTGGAGTTCTCATCATAATGAGTTAATGGTTGCAATGTTTCTACAGATATTTGTGTACCTACTTTAGACTGTGTGCCAACCTTAATATCTGTGCGGTCCATCCAATTGGATTGTACTGCCTCATGTTTTTTCGTACCTTGTGTACTTTGTTGCATATTGGTTACATCTTGTATATGTGTAGACCCTACACCCGCTGCAAATCCAATAGCACTAATAGAACAAGCTATGGCCCCAAGAACCATAGCTTTTACAACTAATATTCTTTTCATGTCTCTCAGTCTCCCTCTATATGTAGTTCCAAGATGCATACTCATCTTTATTTCATTTTTATTATATGTATATATTTAGATATAGTCAACGAAACTAGCCACATTTAAACCAACAATAAATATCGTTTAAATCTCAAATTTGCATATTATTTCATTCTAAGGTAATTAATAATATACATAAAGAAAAAACCCTCAAAGCCGAGTATAAATACTCAAGCTTTGAGGGTTTATGAGGGTTTTGGGAGCTTTATTATTTGAATAAAGGCAAGATTGCGTTTGCTAAACCAGTAAGTGCAGCCAAAATTGCTTTAACGATAGTTGCTACCATTGCTCTTCCTCCTTCTCATATAAGCACAATAACTAAACTAACTATAAACATCTTAAACCAGGATATTAAGTTTAATATGAAATGAGTAAATTTTTACACATTAATTTTTCATGAGGAAAACAACAAGGTAGTAATTGCTATAAATAGTTTTATGAGAAAGATAGCATACAATGAATTCATAATTTTCTATAAAATTTTAATAATTTATAAAACAATGTAACTATTGTACCTACTTCGAATCATACTATAATTACAATAATGTCAGCCAGTCAAAGCAAACCTCTCAAAACAAAATAAAAACCCTTCTCTATTCCACCTTAGTTTGAAATTAACTAACGTGTTAGAGAAGGGTTTCTTATTTACAGATTATAGAGATTCAACAACCTCTGCACAACGATGGCAAAGTGTAGGATGTTCGCTGTCTTGACCTACTGTATCGCGGTGGATCCAGCAGCGTTCACATTTTTCAAGTTCAGATGGAGCAACTACTGTTGCAACGCCTGTTTCTTCGTCTTTTACAGCTTCTGCTGGTGCAGCGCCATTTACGATGTGAGCTTCAGATACGATAACGAGTTTAGCCAAGCCTTCTTCACCAAGAGCGTTCAATGCGTCAAATGCAGCGTCTTCAGCGTATACTGTAACGGATGCATCCAATGGGTGACCGATTGTTTTGTTTTGACGAGCAAGTTCCAATGCTTTTTGTACAGATGTACGCAAGTCTAACAATTGGTTCCATTTATCAGCCAATTCTTGGTTGAAGTGTTCAGGATGACCTTGTGGCCAATCTTGAAGCATAACGGATTCAGGCATGCCCTCTTCCTTAGGCATGTATTTCCAAACTTCTTCTGCTGTAAAGGAAAGTACAGGAGATACCATAGCTACCAATGTTTTCAAGATTTCGTACATTGCTGTTTGGGCAGAACGACGAGCTACGTTGTTTTTGCTTTCAGCATACATAGTATCTTTCATTACATCAAGGTAGATGGAGCTCAAGTCTACTGTGCAGAAGTTATGAATTGCATGGTACAACATGTGGAATTCATAGTTTTCGTACGCTTCAGTAACCTTTTGACGTACCTCTTCTAAGCGCAACAATGCCCATTTATCGAATTCGGACATATCTGCGTAAGCCACTTTGTCAGTGTTTGGATTGAAGTCATCCAAGTTACCTAATAAGAAGCGGAATGTATTACGGATCTTACGGTATACTTCGGATAATTGTTTTACGATGTCTTTGGACAAACGTACGTCTGCTTGGTAATCAGCGGAAGATACCCACAAACGCATAACGTCAGCGCCGTATACGTCGATGATATCGCTTGGAGCTACTGTATTACCTACAGATTTAGACATTTTGCGACCTTCGCCATCCACAACGAAGCCGTGAGTTAATACGGAGTTATAAGGTGCTTTACCTGTTGTTGCTACTGCAGTTAACAAGGAAGAGTTGAACCAACCGCGATGTTGGTCGGAACCTTCAAGGTACATAGCACATGGTACGTCTAAGCCGTTAACTTCAAGTACGCCAGACCAAGAGGAACCAGAGTCAAACCATACGTCCATGATGTCTGTTTCTTTTTTGAACTCATCATGACCGCAATGAGGACATTTGAAACCTTCTGGTAACAATTCTTTTGCACTGTGAGCCCACCAAGCATCGGAGCCTTCTACAGCTACTTTTTCTTGTAATGCCTTGATAGTATCATCGTTGATGATGTGCTCGCCGCAGCTTTCACAATAGTAAATAGGAATTGGCACGCCCCAAATACGTTGACGGGAAATTACCCAGTCACCGCGGTCGCGAACCATGTTGAAGATACGATCATGGCCCCATTTAGGAATCCATTGTACTTGATTGTCGATTGCATCAAGCGCTTGTTGACGATATCCATCTACAGAGGAGAACCATTGTTCTGTAGCACGGTAGATGACAGGGTTTTTACAACGCCAGCAGTGAGCATATTGGTGACGCAAGCTAGATTTGTGAAGCAATGCATTGTTGTGTGCCAAGATTTTGATTACAGGCACCTCTGCATCGTGGATTTCTACACCAGCCAATGGGAATTCAGTATCGCCATAACGGTTGTCGTCCACTTGTTTAGTGTAGTTACCAGTTTCATTAACAAGAGATACGATAGGAAGTTCAGTTTTGCCTTCCTTGTTATAACGCATAACGATGTTAAAGTCATCTTCACCATGTGCAGGAGCTGTATGTACGCAACCAGTACCTGCTTCAAGTGTTACATGGTCGCCACACAATACAGTAGAATTACGTTCTACGAATGGATGTTTAAATTCAGCCAATTCCAAATCTGCACCAGAGAAACGATTTACGATTTCGTAGTCTTCGATGCCGATATCTTTCATAGCCGCATCAACAAGTTCAGTAGCCATCAAGTAGTATTCGTCGCCTACTTTTACCCAGCCGTATTCAAGCTCAGGGTTAACGGAAATAGCTACGTTGGCAGGCATTGTCCAAGGAGTAGTTGTCCAGATAACAGAGTATGCTTGTTTTGGATCTACGCCAGCTGGCAATGTTACCTTTTTCTCGGATACGTAAGGGAATTTTACGTAAATGGAGAAAGATTTTTTCTCAGCATATTCAATTTCTGCTTCTGCCAATGCAGTTTCGCAGTGAGTACACCAGTATACAGTTTTAAGACCTTTATAGATATGGCCGCGTTTTGCCATTTCGCCGAAGATACCAAGTTGTTTTACTTCGAACTCAGGGCGCAATGTCAAATAAGGGCGATCCCATTCACCTAATACACCAAAGCGAATGAAGTCTTGTTTTTGAGTTTCTACGCATTCCAATGCATATTCCTTACATTTGTTGCGCAAGTCCAATGGAGCCATTTCATGACGGTTAAGACCAGTATTTTTAATAACCGCATGCTCGATTGGCAAACCGTGTGTATCCCAACCAGGAATATAACGTGTATAGTGACCAGTCATTGTTTTGTATTTCATGATGATGTCCTTCAACGTTTTGTTAAGGGCATGACCGATGTGCAATTTACCATTTGCGTATGGAGGGCCATCATGCAAAATGAAAGGTTTTGCGTCTTTACGCAATTCCAAACGTTTTTGATAAATTTTGTTGTCTTCCCAGAATTTTAAGATTTCTGGTTCGCGCTTAGGCAAATTGCCGCGCATTGGGAATTCTGTTTCAGGCAAATGTAACGTCTTACCGTAATCCATGATGTGCTCCTTTTACATAAAAAATCGCCCGCCCCCGAAGGGACGGACGTAATATCCGTGGTACCACCCTACTGACCTTCGTTACTGGTGAAAGCTTCGCCCTGCTTTTCTTCGATTGTCAGACCATGCTAGCGCATGACTGTAACACATAAGGCGAGCTAATCACGTAAACTGTGAAAGCCACTTAGACATATAACGGTGTTCACCGGCAGGGTTCCTGCTTGCTCCAAAGTGATCCGCAAATCTCTAGATTTCCAAACCTTTCAGCCCATGAGTTTGGTCTCTACTAAATCCGTCTGAGACGTGCCGTCTTTTTCAACGCAATATTCATATAATAGATAATTATAGGGCTCAAAGGGGGAAATTGTCAACAAGTAAACTATATACCTTCAGGTATATAAGCATCTTGTACTTTATCTAGTAATTTAAAATTCATCGGTGTCCGAGCTAGCTCATTATATTGTGAAATTACCTCATGATGTGTCTCAGCACTTTGTTCTGCTACAAATGCATCAATAGCCGCATCAAGATTCTTAGCTTGTTCAATCCGATTTTGTACCTCCACAGACGTAAACTTAGGTACAATTGCATTGGCTGCGTCCTTTTGAGCTTTCACCCATTGCACATCACTATTAGGCCCTCGCTCAATTATATGGCTAACAATATCACTATAGTACCCCATCATCTCTATCATATGAGCACCATTCACTTGACCATTCGAACGCATCAACTCAATATCTTTATTACGTTCTTTTTTATGAGCAGCCGCAACTGCCTCATTTAACGCTTCATATTTTGGTTCAAATACTTCTAATAACGCTGAAAGCTTAGCTAGTGTAGCTTGACTAAATGCATAATTATCTTTTTCATACTGCTTTGCTTTATAATACGAATCTAAAGCCTTTACATCGCTTACGATGTCATGCAAGATAGGCAATAGAGCATCTGTTGTGCTTTCAAGATCCTCGTATGAACGACCTGCCTCTTTAGCAGCTACTAGTTCCTGTTCAAGACGCTCATAATCCTGTACCTTAAAATCCGTTAGTGGTTCATTTGAACTTGCCTGTTGCCAGATTAGATCATATTGGCTACCGTATTTAACCTCATTGTAGTTAAACTCATTTGTAGCAGCCAAATAGAAGCGAAACACCCTCTTCGTTTCATCCTTTTTACTGTCTCTTGCTGATGAATCTTGACTATATTGCTTTAGATTATCTAAATTCCACTGACAACCACTAATACAACCTAATGTTACCATCACGCAGCCGACTATCCCTAAGCGACGCCACCAATTTATACCATTCATACACGCTCTCCTATATACGTTTAAACTCTAGTAAAACTATTGTATTAAAATAGTAGCACCAAAACAATATGCGACAATAAATAGACATCTAAATTAACTAAAAAAGAAACTCTCCCTATAGTGAAGCTATAAGGAGAGTTATCATTTTACATCACACTTGTCGTTAGCAATCGATCTACCAAGAACCACAGTACAAAGATTGCACATAGTAATCCTGCTGTAAGTCCTGTAGTAGGTGTAGCATCAATCAAACCAATTTCATGAGCCATTTGTTTTGTTAAGATCACTTGCCCTGTAGGAGAGCCAAAGCGATTTGAGTGGCTTTCACCAGGAAGAGCCATGAGAACTAATAGGATAAGGGTCCCAATTACTGGAACAAAGCCAATAAATACTAGACCTCCAGAGCGGCCTTGATCATGCAGGCGACGCACCGCAACGGCTACGCCAGGGATGACCATCACTACGGACAGTAGGACTAGGATTACTAAGCCGAAGCCAACGCCTACTGCACTAGAGAGAGGACTAATATAACTCAAAAAGGCACATGTGAACAAGATTGCTACAAAGAGCAGTTGGTACATCAAAAAGAAGTTCCAATATTCACTACGACTAGCGCGTCCTTCAAAGTCAGCATATTTGTAAATCAAACATTGTTTAAAGTTTTCAATCAATCCCAAGTTATATTTATCTAACGAAATAGGTGCTTTACGAATACGTCCACAGTTTGGACAGTATCGTTCACTTTTTAACACCTCGTGTCCACAATAGGGACAAGGTCTCATACTAAACTCCTTCCATTCACAGCAGGAAACAGTGAAGCTCATAAAGTCCTGTTGTTCTTAACACATATAGTAACTTAGATATGTTGTAACGTAACCATATCTATTTTTTTAAATTCATCTTGATTTCATTTTACTACAAAGTGTTATATTGTCTATAAAGGAGTTGTTAAACTTTTATAAAATAAAATAATAAGTATGCTATTTGATACAGGTTAATACTATATGTAGCCATTGGCATTAATGCCATACCATAATATATCACCGATAGTATCACCAAATACGATGGATTGAAGAACAAATATGGTAATGCCCATAATCCAGTCTTGTTTTCGAGATGGAGTTTCTTCAAGCCCCGTAACTTCACTTATATTTCTAGTAATAGGAATATAGGCAGTTCTTTCACCGTAACCATTCTCTCCTTCATCGCCACGTTTCAATTCGTAAGTTAAGAATATAAAGAACCCTATAATAGGAATAAAAGAAATCAGCTGAGTCCAACCGCTACGGCCAATATCATGCATACGGCGTGCTGTGATGGCAATATTGGGAAGCACGAAAAATAAAGTGACTAACAACGTGATAGTATCAATAATAGGCTCAAAATTATAGAGACCAACACCTTTACAGAGTATGGCCACTACTCCTAATGTCCCTTGAACCATCATCATTCCGGCCATAAATCGCCAATACTCACTACGGCTCGCACGACCTTTAAAATTGGTGTAGTTTTTGATGCCTAGCACAAAGGCATCGGTATAGTTCAAATCATATACATTTACTGATGCCATGACCTAGTCCTCCTCAAACTCTTCAAAACCAACGATTTTCCAGCCGTTACCTACATTATATAAACGGACTAACATGGATTGGCTTTTATCTACAAAGTCTACCCTATATCCGATATAATCCACCGTTACATCATCATCAACATCTTGAGATACATAATCCAATCGTATAGATTCTACAGCAGAACGTTGTTCCTTTACCTTAGCTTGCTGCCAGAGATCAAAGGTGCCGTATCGTTCCATTTCACGACTGCTCAAATCGCGATACGCACTATGATAATCGCCATTAGCCAGTGCTTTGTAATATTCCTTCACCACTAGATAGCCTTCTGTTGTAGCAGAATCACTACGTAGTAAACGGTTTGCTTTTTTGGTGAAAGCCCCCTGCCCCAAGTTCCCAAAGGCAGTTTCTTCTACCATATAGTTATGCCCCATCATAGAGGTACCTACGCTATTTGCAATCCAGCCCAAAACAAGAATAGCCACGATGAAGACCCCCGAAACAGATCTCTTTTCATTTATACCTGGCTCTACAGATATCTGTTCATTAAGTATGCTTGTTTCTTGTGTTAGAGCCGATCTTTTACATAATAAATAAAGCAACGCAATCCATCCTAAAATAGGAACAAAGATGAGAATCATCAAGGTTGGATCATTATTAGAATCACGCAACCGTCTTGCTACTAGCATAATAGTCGGCAATGTTAATAATACCGTCAATGCAGTCAATACGCCGCCCCCTAAGGATATGGCATATAGAAATCCATAAGGTATGAAGGTCGCAAGACCTGTTATGAATGTAACTAGACCGTATACAAAGGTCATAGCGCTTATGGTAAGCCAAAAATCGGCTGTCGTTGCTCGTCCTTTACCATTTGCATAGTTTTCTACTAGCTCGCGATAGAGGATTTCATATACTCTCTGTTTCATAAAACTCCTACTGTATTTAGATATTATACAAACTTAGATAATCCTATTATACTATGCTTTACCAAGGCTCTCACTTCATTTTTTCTTCATTAATTTTACCTATACTAATAATATATTTTTTACAACTAAAATTTGTGCAATTAAGTTCGTATAGGAGATAATACTTATGAACGCTAAATTGACTAAAGTAGTAGCTATGGCCAGCTTGGCAGCATTCTTAACAGTAGGCATTGGTGCCAATGTAGCGCAAGCCAAAGATTACCACTTCCAAATTGGTGAAAACCATCGCATGGAAAAAAACGATGATGGCACAGTAGACAGCAGTGCTCATCCATGGTTCAAAGCAGATCAAAAGAAACATAGAAAACACAAAATTTCTGAACGTGAAAAACATGACAAAAATGCCACTGCGAAACGCAGCGAACGTCATCAACGTTCCGAATCTACAAACGGCTAATCATTCCCCTTTCATAACTGGTTATCCAGTCATATAACACATAACTAAACTAACTAACAAAAGGACGTTATACAATGTATAACGTCCTTTTGTTAGTTAGTTTTAACATTATTACTCTCTAATTTCTACAATTTGGAATAGGCTATATTTATTAGGTCGCAAGATCATGGTGCCACTGCGACGCTCAGTAAATGGTACACCCTCTTTTTTCCCGCTCATAATAATAGCAAAGGCGATTTGCACTTCATCCTTTGAGTCAGCTATGACTTCCAGCTTATCGTAGTCTACGCGACGCACACCTTCATAGGCTTTTGCGAGGCTTTCTTTTGTAGGATATTTCTCTCGTTCTGCTCCACCCAGTCGAGCATGAGCATCTCGGAACCGTTCATTAACGACTTCTTCAAAGAATCGCTCCACAGAGGTCCGAGCTTCAAGGCCATAGGATTTTTCTTCAGGGTTTGTCTGCTTGGAGTATCTAGCAGCAGTTTTAAATTCGCCACCTTGAATGACATAAACTATGCCTTCTGCAATATTATAATTGCCATACCATGCAAGGGCAAAGCTCACCAGGAGTACCGCTATCATCGTGCGATCTGTAGAACGGGTTGGACTTGTAGAAATGTCTAACCGGGCACTCAAGTGTTCATCGATAGGCTCAGTATATTGCGGCTTTCCAAAGCGATTTTCCTCCGGGTCCCCTGCTTTCACAGTCCAAGGTAATAAGACTAATGGGCCAATGACAGGCACTAACATAAGCAGTGCAAGCCAACCCGATTGGTTTACATCATGGAGACGACGAATCGTAAGATTGACACATGGAATAATCGTAAAAACAACCATTATGAAAAATAGGAAAACCCACGCAATAAATTGGTCACTATCATCAGAATTAGCCCAACCGATAAGAGCACATATCATGTACATGAGCGCCCATAGAAGTGCTATGACAAGCATAAATCGCCAATAGTTCCCCCGTGAGGAACGACCACTGATAGTAGTCCACTGAATAAGATAGGTATTGATAAAGTTATCCTTATATCCAAGGTTATATCGTTCAAAATCTACAATGGTTACACCTGTTTGGCGGTGCACATTTGTATAAATCGGACCACCTAAGGGCCCCATATTCCCGCCACATCGTAAACAGATGGTTTGTTCATCTGGTCCTTCTTTACCACAACGTGTACAACGTTGCATACGACCTCCTTATGCGTCAGCTTTTAGCACAGCTTGTTTCATAGATTGTACGTAGTCAAATAATGCTTGGTCTGCATATTCACCATGTTCTGCAACGATTTTAACGATAGCAGAGCCTACGATGGCACCATCAGATACGCGAGCCATTGCTTCCGCTTGTTCTGGCTTAGAAATACCAAAACCAACGGCTACAGGAATATCTGTATATTTGCGAATTGTCTCAACGATGGATTTAATATCCGTTTTGATTTCGCTACGCATGCCTGTAACACCGAGGGAAGACACGCAGTACACAAAACCTTCTGCGTCTTTTGCGATCATTTCGATGCGGTTTTCAGATGTGGGAGCGATCAAGGATACCACTTCAACGCCATGTTTATTAGCTACACTAGCGAGTTCTCCTTTTTCTTCAAACGGCATATCTGGCACGATAACACCAGAGATACCAACCTCTTCGCAGAGGGTAAAGAATTTTTCACGGCCGAATACATAGATTGGGTTCAAGTAGGTCATGAACACGAGTGGAATAGTCACTGAATCTTCGCCAGTACGTAAACGACGCACCATATCAAAGATATCGTGAATTTTTACACCTGTAGATAATGCACGTGTGCTCGCTTCCTGGATAACTGGACCTTCCGCTGTTGGATCGGAGAATGGAATACCAATTTCTACCATGTCGGCGCCGGCTTTCACCATGACCCGAATATAACGTTCTGTATTTTCGATGCCATGATCACCAGCGCTGATGAAGGGGATGAATGCCTTGCCCTTTGTGAAAGCGTCTTTAATTTTACTCATGAAGATCCACCCCTCTATATTTCGCCATAGCCGCTACGTCTTTGTCACCGCGACCAGATAAACAAATAATAATGATATCATCCTTGCTCATGGTTGGAGCAATTTTACGAGCATGTGCCACTGCATGAGCACTTTCAATAGCTGGAATAATACCTTCTAAACGAGACAAGTATTCGAATGCATCTACCGCTTCATCATCCGTTACAGGCACGTATTCAGCACGACCACTATCGTGCAAGTACGCATGTTCAGGTCCAATGCCAGGGTAATCAAGGCCTGCAGAGATAGAATATACTGGAGCAATTTGGCCGTCTTCGTCTTGGCAGAAGTAAGATTTCATGCCATGGAAGATACCAACAGAACCTTTTGCGATTGTTGCTGCATGTTCCTCTGTATCAACACCACGACCAGCGGCTTCACAACCGATGAGGCGAACCCCTTCATCAGGAATGAAGTGATAGAACATGCCCATCGCATTGGAGCCACCGCCTACGCAAGCCATAACCGCTGTTGGTAATTTGCCTTCTGCTTCAAGGATTTGCTCACGCGCTTCGCGGCTGATGATGGATTGGAAATCACGAACGATCATCGGGAATGGGTGCGCCCCCATAACAGAACCCAATACATAGTGTGTATCAGACATGCGGTTTGTCCATTCGCGCATCGCTTCAGATACAGCATCTTTTAATGTACTTGTACCAGTTGTTACAGGATGCACCTTAGTGCCCAATAATTCCATGCGGTATACGTTAAGTGCTTGACGTTCACAGTCCTCTGCACCCATATATACTTCACATTCCATACCCATCAACGCAGCGATAGTAGCTGTTGCCACGCCGTGTTGACCTGCACCAGTTTCAGCAATAACGCGAGTTTTACCCATCCGTTTTGCCAATAACATTTGACCGATTACGTTATTCAATTTGTGAGAACCAGTATGGTTCAAATCTTCACGTTTTAAGTAGATTTTAGCGCCCCCAAGGTCCTTTGTCATGCGTTCTGCATAGTATAAAAGGGATGGACGACCTGTATATTTTTTATGTAAATCCTCAAGTTCGCGTACGAAATCAGGATCATCTTTGTACTTGTTGTATGCCTCTTCCAATTCGATGACTGCATTCATCAATGTTTCTGGCATAAATTGGCCACCAAAGGAGCCAAAATAACCATGTCTTTGTTCACTCATATAACTTACCTTTCCATATGCCATTCCTACTAGCACGCCTGTATAGCGTTACTATTGGCATCTATCTCAACAATCGATGAATTCCATCGGATGTGTCTAAAATATTATTATATCTTAGATTTATGTATTTTTTGTGATTTAGTGAGCTATTGTTCTCACAATGTTGGTGAAAGCTTTAATTTTCTCATCGTCCTTCACGCCATCTGTTTCAATACCGCTACTAATATCTATACCGTAAGGGCGAACTGTGCGAATAGCACGCGCCACGTTAGTACTGTCGATACCACCTGCAAGCATAAATGGACGTTCAAACTCATCTAAGCAAGACCAGTCGAACACTTCACCCGTACCACCTCGTTCATCCTTATGGTACGCATCAAATAACAGCATATCTGCACTGCTATCGATCCACGCCTCTGCATCTGCAGCGCTGCGGATTTGAACAGCCTTCCAAACCTCTACATCTGTTTTCTCCTTGAGAGCTTGGATGAAAGCTTCATCTTCATCGCCGTGCAATTGCACTGCGTCAAGATTAACCTCATTTGCGATTGCAACAAGGTTATCTACTGTTTCATTTACAAAAACACCTACCGTTTTAATGCTCTCAAAATTAGGATTTTCTTGGACAAATTCCTTACTATCTTGTGCTGTTCCAGCATTCATTGGAGCTTCAACTGCACTATATGTTTTTGCGTATTGTTTATGAAGTTCTTCCACTAATGTTTTAGCTTGGTCTACCGTCACTTGCCGTTTGCTCGGTGCAAATACAAGGCCCATGTAATTTGGTTTTGCCTCTACTACGGCAGGGATTGTATCTACCTTAGAAATACCGCACATCTTAACCTTTGGAGTGTAGTATGTGGGACCATAGAGATATGCCAACTTTTCAACCTTGTTAGGAGAACGCATAAACGTTTCGCCCATCAAGGCTACACCGATATTGTTATCCCGCAACACTTGAATATCCTCTGGCGTTTCTAGACCGCTTTCAGATACAAAAATCACATCGTCTTGAACGAGATTACGCAAGCGCACACTATTTTGTACGTCTACAGTAAAGTCTTTCAAATTGCGGTTATTAACACCAATAATACGGGCACCGCAATCAATAGCCATTTGTACTTCTTTTTCGTCGTGAGCCTCAACCAAGGAGGACAAGCCAAGAGAGTCAGCTAACTCACGGAACTTTGTCAATGTTGGCACATCGAGGCATGCACAGATTAATAGGATTGCACTAGCGCCCCATACCTTTGCTTGGTAGATTTGGTATTCATCGATGATGAAGTCCTTACGAAGTACAGGAATTTTGACTGTGCTTGCAATTTCTTGCAAATATTTTTTATCACCTTTAAAGAAGTCTGGCTCTGTCAGTACAGAGATGGCTGCTGCACCAGCAACCTCATATTCTTTAGCGATGTCTAAATACGGAAAATGTTCAGCAATAATGCCCTTAGATGGAGATGCTTTCTTCACTTCGCAAATGAAGTTAAAGTCTTGCTGACGAAGGGCCACCTCAAATGGAAATCCTGTATCCGATGGTAACGCTAAGGCCGCTGCTTTTACAGCCTTAGGCATTTCCACCTCTTTTTCTTGGGCTACTCGAATTTTAGTAGCCTCTACAATCTTATCTAAAATCAATGGTTATACCTCTTGGGTTGCTTTCACAAACTGTTCCATTGTAGCAAGGGCCTTGCCAGAGTCGATCATGTTTTTCGCCTCTTCAATGCCCTCTGCTAATGTAATACCCTCTTTTGCAAGGTAAATCGCCATACCAGCGTTTAAAAGAACAGCTGTGCGTTTACCACCTTGTTCACCACCGAGAACGCGGCGTGTAATCTCAGCATTTACCGTAGCGTCGCCGCCTTCAAGCTCAGTTTTATCAGCGTATTCGAAACCGTATTCCTTAGGATCGAATTCATAGCTTGTGAAAGTACCATTATTAATTTCGCACACGTACGTTTTGTTAGTAGCCGTAATTTCATCAAGGCCATCGAAGCCGTGTACCACAGCACCACGTTTCACACCGAGGTTAGCCAATACGCGAGCCAACGGTTCTACCAAAGATTTATCGTACACGCCCATCAACTCCACAGTAGCGCCTGCTGGGTTCGCCAATGGTCCAAGGATGTTGAACACCGTACGAACGCCTAATGCTTTACGTACAGGGCCTGCATATTTCATAGCTTGGTGGTATACAGGAGCAAACATGAAGCACATATTAGCTTTATTGAGAACTGCCTCATTTTGTTCACCATTAAGCTCTAATTTAGCGCCTAATGCTTCGATCAAATCAGCAGCACCACATTTACTGGATACACTGCGGTTACCATGCTTTGCTACAGGAATACCTGCTGCGGAAATGATAAAACCAGATGTAGTAGAAATGTTAAACGTATTCGCTTCGTCGCCGCCAGTACCTACGATTTCCACAACAGTACCTTCATGAGGCACAGAACCTGCCTTCTCGCGCATAACCTCAGCAAAAGCCGTAACCTCATCTACAGTAGGGCCCTTTGCCGCCAAGGCGCACAAGAAACCAGCCATAGGAACCTCAGCTACCTCGCCGCTCATAATCTTGTTCATTGTATCTTTTGCAAGGTCGTAGGATAAATCTTGACCATGCGTTACTGCATATAATGCGTCTTTAATCATTTATATCTCCTTTTGAGGATATCTATTAAATTAATACCATATCTACCTAGACGGTACCGATTGGGTCATGCCCTCAGCCTCCAAGTGGCCACCCCCCGCTATGCGGGGCGCCAAGTCGGCTTCGCACATAACCCAATCGCACCTATCAGCTAAAAATCATACCAATTTAATAGACATCCCTCAAACAAACTATTATTAAATGATCCTGCGCATTATGTGCAGTAACGCACAGGTCATTTCTTTATAAGAGGTGGGAAGATAGAACGGCGTAGCCGTTCTTTTCCCTTATGATGATTCGCATATTTCTTTAGAAAAATATGGCTACAGTTTACGATATGTATTGTAGAGGGGCTATTATAGGTACTGCCAAGGTTGAGTTGGCAGGAAATAAGGTCTTAAGGAACGACTTGGCGGCCCCACGTAGTGGGGTGGTGGCCACTTGGAGTTCCGAGAGACCTTATTTCCGCTCTATCATTCTAAGACTTATAAATAGCCCCTCGAATACAAACAGAGGTTATTTTTCTAAGAAATTGCGAATCATTTGTTCCCCGTTTGGCGTCATGATGGATTCCGGATGGAATTGCACGCCGTAGATTGGGTAGTCTTTGTGTTCTACGCTCATTACTTCGCCGTCGTCTGTAATGGATGTAACGATGAGTTCGCTTGGCATGGTTTCGTCAATGATCGCCAAGGAGTGGTAGCGTGCTACTTCAAATTGTTCAGGTACGCCTTTTAGGATTTTGGATGGGTGTACTTGTTTGGCTACGCTTTGTTTGCCATGCATAACTTGTTTTGCATAGGAAACGGTACCCCCGAATACTTCGCCGATGGCTTGGTGACCAAGACATACGCCGAGGATTGGGAATTCGCCTTTGCATTCGCGCAATAGCTCTTCGTATACGCCCGCATCAGCTGGTCTACCAGGCCCTGGTGAAAGTATCACATAGTCTGGTTTCAACGCGCGGATTTCTTCAACTGTTAATTCATCGCTGCGGATGACTTTAATGTCTGGATCGATAGAGCCTACTAATTGGTATAAATTAAAAGAGAAGCTATCGTAATTATCTATAAGGAGTACCATTATTCTACCTCCTGTGCATCTGTAATTGCGGAAATCATGGATTGGCCTTTCATCAAAGTTTCGTTATATTCACTAGCAGGAACACTATCGCGAACGATTCCAGCGCCAGCGCGAACATAGACCTTGCCACCTTTATTCATAGCCATACGGATACCGATACATACGTCCATGTTACCGGAGAAATCGATGTAACCTACGGCACCACCGTATACACCACGTGGGCTTTTTTCAAGTTCGTGTAAAATCTCGATAGCACGAATTTTAGGAGCTCCGGACAATGTACCAGCTGGTAATGTAGCACCGATCGCATCGAGAGCATCTTTACCATCTTGAATGTCGCCGCTTACAGTAGACGTAATATGAATTACGTGGGAGAAACGTTGTAACATATGTAACGCCTCTACTTGTACGGAACCGAATTTAGCAATTTTACCTAAATCGTTACGACCAAGGTCAACGAGCATATTATGTTCAGCCAACTCTTTCTCGTCATTGATGAGTTTCTCTTCAATAGCGAGGTCCTCTGCTTCGGTTTTACCGCGGCGCATAGTACCTGCAATTGGGAAGGTATACATTTTACCATCTGTTAGTTTTACCAATGTTTCTGGAGAAGCACCTGTAAGCTCTACATCACCACCAGATAAGTAGAACATATATGGAGATGGGTTCAAAGTGCGTAATACGCGGTATGCATTTAACAAGCTGCCATCAAACTCAGCTTCACGGCGGTTAGATACAACACATTGGAAGATATCCCCTTCCTTAATGTAATGCTGTGTCTTTTTAACAACTGCTTCAAACTCATCCTTTGTAAACTCAGAAGTGAACTCTGTTTTAAGGATGCCTTTTGGAATGTCCGCCTCTTTGCCGTTTATTACGAGATCAGCTAATGCTTTCAACTCAAGCTCAGCCTTGTTGAAGTTACGTTCTAAATCGTTTGTGCTAATGTTAGCAATCAAGTAGATTTTATTTTTGTAATGGTCAAAGGCGATTACCTTATCAAAGAGCATAAGATCTACATCGTTCACCATAGCAGAGTCATCATCTGGCGTTGGGAAGTCCAATGTTGGCTCGATGTAGCGGATGTATTCACAAGCAAAGTAACCTACAAAGCCACCTGTGAAGGTTGGTAACTCTTCTAAGCGAGGGCTTTTATATTGGCTCAAAATATTACGAATTTCTGCAGCTGGGTCAGAGCATTCAAAGGTACGTGTTGTACCGTCTTTGATAGTCATTTTATGGTTTTTGCAGAAGAGCTCAATCTTAGGATCATAGCCCAAGAAGGAGTAACGGCCCCAATGATTACTATTATCCGCACTTTCAAGCAAGTATGTATGACTACTCACTTGTTTTAATGCTTTCAACACACTAATCGGTGTGCGTACGTCGGATAAAATTTCCATATATACAGGCACGATATCGTAGCCCGGTGCGATAGCTTTCACACGGTCAAGACTAGGAAAAATCATGAGAACCTCCATCTGGCATTTGCCAATAAAAAAACTCGCCCATGACAATATAACGTCAAGGACGAGTCTATAGTTCTATTCTTATACAATTATTAGAAAATACTTGTATTATGCTATAAATCGCGGTACCACCTTGTTTGAATGCAACGCATTCCTCTTTCGCAGGATACTAACATATCCCTCACGACTAACGCTCGTGTGACGTCGCACCATACTAGGAATGAAAGATCATTCTTTTCCATGCGCCCTCGGTGGTCCATTTAATAAGCTGCGTACTACGGGTTCTCAGCTAATCCCGCTCTCTGTGAGTGCATTTCCTATTTTTATCTCCACCTCATCGGTTTCTTTTAGGCGAGTATAAAATTATAATCTGATTATACGTTTTCTATAGAATGAAAGTCAAGGACAATCTTAACTTTCACCTTATCCTTACATTCGTTCATCATCTAATATCCATATATAATCCAATTACTGATTTCTCTAGGCCCCTCCAAATTCAGAATATTTATATTGTGTTCCTCTAAATACTAATAGTATACTGAAACTACATATGTTATCAGCTTCTACTGATTATTATGCGGAGGAGAGAGTATGAGTTTTTATTTCACTGATCAAATACAGCAGTCTTTCAATAAAATATTCCACCAGTGTAATAAAGATATAGCTTGGGCAGGCAAGGCTGAGCTTGATGCCCTTGTGAAACTTGACGAGGAAGGTCAAAAGGTTCCTGGTATTGGCGATGTGTACGCTATTTTGGCACGCGTCTATTCCGGCCCTCAGTTCACCTGGATTGAAGCAGGCTTTCCTGAGGATGACACAAAGGCATATAGTTATTTACATACGGCTATTCGCAAAGGCAGTGCCATCGCTATTTTACAGGCTATGCGTAGCTCTGGTGCCCTTACACCAACCATTGAAAAAGAGTTGCCTATGACGAAGGACCAAGCATTCCAGCGCGTCTATGAGGGCGCCCAAAAGGGTTGTTCTTACTGCGCCTACGCCATTGCCAATGTATTCCAATGGGGAGATTACCGCCTCTTGCCATCTGCACAAAAGATAGTTAATGAAGGTGAACCATCTGGTGTTGTTCATTTTTTAAAATCTTTATTTGTACAAGTAGATCAACGTAGATTGGGCCCGAAAATAATATCTATAGCACAGCAATGGTTGCATAAATCCGCAGCGGCAGGCCTTGTTATTGCGTACCGTAACCTTCGCCTTATCTATGCCGAGCAAAATAATAAGGCAATGGAAGAACAAGTTATTTTTGAAGGGGCCGCAGCAGGTTTGCCACTCATGATATATTTAGCTGGCGATATTTGTAAGTCTCGCGGGAAGCATGAACGAGCCCTCGAATATTTTGAGCGTGGCGTAACCATGAATAATGGCATGTGCTTGCGTGAAGCTGCCGAGTACTATGCAAAACCATGTGAGTCAAACAAAAGAATCCCTCAGGATATTCAAAAAGCCCTCAAATACTACGAGCGTGCTGCTATAAGCCCAGATTATTTAGACTTTAATGACCACGCTTATGTTACCATGCAAACCATTACTCTTCGCACATTAAATATCGATGGTCAGTCCCAAGACTGGTCTCGCATCGCTCACTTATTACAACAACCAGCTATTTACACTCTTGATACTATTTGGCCGTATCTCGCTTATGTATTTACTTTCAAAAAAGGTAATACCCATGCCATAAGAACCGCCATAGAGTGCGTTAATAAGGCTAGCAAATGTTACGATAGATACGGTAGTTATGACTATGCAGACCATCTATGGCAACTGGCTGCCGGCTATTGCTACGAAATTGGTGCCTTTACAAAAGAACCTGATTTAGACCAAGCCGTTACGTTCTACGAGCATGCTCGTGAAAGCATCAATCGTCTCAACACAAGAAACGATAATTGTTTTGGTACTGGTGAGCCGCTAGTAATTCCTGACGAAGCCTCTGAGCGATTAGAAGCCTTTGAACTCGTTAATGGACACTATCAGTACAAAGAAGGAATACAACAATCTTCTACAACGTGTAATCCTATGCCCCCTGCATGGCCTCAAAACTCTGTTGATGTATTAGAAATCTTCGAGGACTCTACTACCGGGTGGCGCACGAATAGATACGACTGGAATTTTATCGAGCGTGAGTGGGATACACAAAAATATCTCAGTTTTATCATCTATGATAATCGCCAATCTATAGAGAACGTAATTTACGATGTGTACAGTATCGTTATGTTCCACAATGAAGACAAAAACTCTTGTACTATCTATCTATACGGCTACATTGAGGATACTAGCAGACAGGATGAAAACGTGGATCCTAGGGTATATGAAATGAGATACTTTAAAGAAATGTCCATTCCTGAAGGTCTCGGTTTAATAAAACGCTTCTATGATACGGCTACATTGCCTGTTATTGATGAAAGTTGGGAGAAACAGTACAAAAATACTACGCCTCCACGGGAATATGTGTTAACTTGCGACAACGATATCTTCTACCTCAATCAATATGAATATCCAAACCAAATGATTAAGGATGCCTTAGAAGGCGTAGCGAATGGCAAGTATAATATTATTGAGGTTCGCCCTTCTAGCCTTGATGATCAATGTATTAGCTATTACATTGAGCGCGCAAAAGGTAAAAACTTACGCATTCGACTCTATGCCACTGTAGACGAAGACAACGTATATGGCTTTGAACGAGACTCTAGCAACTTAACCTCCATTAACTACTGGATCCAAGAATCTATAACAAGCAATAAGCTTCCTGACTTAAGCGATTGGGATGAAATTAAAAAGAAATAAGGGTATTATTTTATTAAGAACGTACTAAAACTAAGAAAGGAGGGATACGTTGGAAACGTGGAAACGAACGGTGTACATCAGTTTAGTCTGTGTATTCTGTACAGCCTTTGGTGTAAGCCAGTTAGCTCCAATTCTGCCTTTATACTTTCATGATTTAGGCGTGCAAACTCCAGAAGCTATGTCCTTATGGTCTGGGTTAGCCACTGGCGCAACCTATATAATCGTTTGCTTAGCAGCACCATTTTGGGGGCGTGTGGCGGACAAAAAAGGTCGCAAAATTACATTAATACGATCTAGCTTTGGCATGGCATTATGTAATATATTAATTGCTTTTCAAACTACACCCGAAGGGGTTGTTTTAATCCGGCTCGTCCAAGGTCTAGTAAGTGGCTTTTACTCAGCATCAATTACATTAATAGCTTCAGAATCACCTATTGAGCGGACAGGTTGGGCCTTAGGATTATTAGCATCTGCTAATCTTGCTGGTTCACTAATAGGGCCTTTATTAGGTGGATATATTGCAGATACAGTAGGCATTCGTAATGACTTCATCATCGTCGGTGCGCTCATGGGTTTAGCTGGTGTGCTGGCTACTATATTCATCCATGAAAATTATGTACCACAACCGAATCCTGAAAAACTTTCCATCCGTAAGTTGAAAGAGCAAATACCGGAATTTAATAGTATTGTCGCATTATGTGTAGCGTCCTTTATCTATGCAATATGCATCATGTCCTTACAACCTGTTATCTCTGTATATATTAAGGGAATCGTTCCTAGCGACACAGAAAACCTTGCATTTATTGCAGGCGCTGTATTCTCCGCTATGGGTATTGCTCAACTTATGAGTAGTTCTCCACTAGGTAAATTAGTCGATAAGATCGGTCCACGCAAAGTATTAGTAGTATCTCTTATTTATGTAGGGATTCTAAATATCCCTCAAGCCTATGTTTCCGATGTATATCAACTTGCAATAATCAGATTCCTACAAGGTTTTGGTTTAGGTGGCATGTTGCCTGCCTTAAACACTTACCTCTCTTCAAAAACGCCTCGTGAATTTACAGGTCAAGTATTCTCCTACAATCAGTCTTGTTTGTTTTTTGGTTATTTCTTAGGATCTGTTGGTGGTGCTAGCCTTATGGCATGGCTAGGCTTTACTACCCTATTCTGGGTTAGCGGTGGCTTATTTATTATTTCCGCTCTCTGGATTGGCTTTAAACTTAAATAATGAAAATCTACAATATAAAGAGAACCCCATCATGATATTAATCATGATGGGGTTCTTTTCTTGTGAATTTTAAATTTAAGGTCGTTGAGCAGATGCGCTTTATAGCATTACAACTGCACAACTACTTTCATCTAATTATAATTATAATAACAATAGCATAATCACTACTGTAGCAATAATACATGGTACCGCATTGCGTTTTGCCATTTCCATAGGGTTAATACCTGCAAGACCGGCAATGATGATACCTGCACCTGCTACTGGACTCATACTACGACCGATGCCAGCGCCTAATTGGGCCATGGAGCCGAGTTGCATAATACCATAGCCAAAGTCTGCCGCATGAGGTGTTACCGCACCGTTAAACGCAAGGGCTGCTGCATTACCAGAACCAGAGATAACAGCTAATAAGAATGGACCAAAGGCTGCACCAATTTGAGCGATTTGTTGAGAGTTCTTCATACCATCAATGAGTGCACTTGTAAGTCCAATGTACTGCATACCCGCAGTAAAGGCTGCAGCAGCAGCCATAAGACCGACTACATCACACATACCATCGCCAGTACCACGGAAGAATTTCTTAACTGCTTCCGTTACATTAGGACGTACGGCAATAATACCGATAGCTGTACCAATGAGCATAGATACAGGAACAGAAATTTCAGGAATCACTGCTACTTGTTTACTACCGAGTACGAGTAATACAAGCGGAATGATTGGGATGATAGCATATAAATAATTTACTTTAAATTCTTTACCTTCTTCTTCGTTAGCATCTTTCAATACATATCCTGTATGCTCTTTCTTAACGATAGCTACGATATTGAGCAAAATAGCTGCTACGACAATGCCAATAATAGCTTGCATAGAGAAGCTCGCAATAACGGTCATTACGTCTTCACCTGCTAGTTGTGCTACTTGTGGGTTAAACATAAGACCTGGGCTCAATGCACTTCCCCATGTACCTAGGAAAATAGCAGAGCCTGCCATCGCTGGATGCACACCGGAGCGAATAAGTGCAGGAATTAATAGAGCACCTACTGCAGCTGCACAGCCTGCCGCTGTAGGTAACGCAATGTTAATCAAGAACGTAATAATAACAGCACCAGGAATGATGATTTTAGTCATTTTTTTAAGGCCTGCAGAGATGAAATATACCATGTGCTCTGTACATTTTGTATACTCCATAACATAACTAAAACCAAGCACTGTACAAATGGTTGGTACAAGCCCTGGATTTGTAAGCTCTTTTACAAAGGCTGTCGTACCAGCACTAAACTGCCCACCAATAAAGCACATTAACAAGCCCGATAATAACAACACGAGCCGTGTTTCAAACTGTTTAATAATGGCAATAAACGTTGCCACTACGATAACAATACCAGCAATAACCATAATCTCTCCAATCCATGTATTCCCTACCAATAGCGAGTATTCTCTGCCATTCTATTACGGAATACACTCTTCTAACCACGTAAAATATGATATCTTAGCTAGTTAACACAAATCTAACTAAATTATATCTACATCAAACATTCCACTGCACTCAATCTAGTTAAGTTTAGTACTTTCTAAGCTAAGCTTTCTTAGCACCGTGTCTAATATCTTAGCTCCCGTAACGATGTCATCCATATCTGCAAATTCAGCCGGATTATGACTAATACCTTCACGGCATGGGATAAAAATCATTCCTGTAGGAACATCATCAGCCCAATGCATGGCATCATGACCAGCACCGCTTGGCATAGTCATATAGTCTACGCCTACAGACTTAACAGCCTCTTCAATTTCGCGAATCATCACAGGATGCATCGCCACCGGATGATCTTGTGCAATAGGTTCAATCGTATAAGATAAACCTCGTTTCTCTGCAATAACATCAATAAATTCTTTAATGAGGGTAACTACAGAATCTCGGACCACCTTAGAAATACTGCGAATATCTACGCCCAGTTTAACAGCCCCAGGAATAACGTTCATCGCTCCTGGCACAACCTCTACTACACCGACTGTACCCACTACTGGAAGCTCTTCTTGCATGGATGCAATCTCCTCAATACCGAGAATGATTTTAGAAGCCCCACAGAGCGCATCATGACGCAAGTTCATTGGTGTGGCCCCACTATGATCCGCATTACCACGAATCGTTACATAGAATCGTTCTGGTGCAGCAATTCCTGTTACAATGCCGATAGGTTTAGCTTCGTGCTCTAACATTTTACCTTGTTCAATATGAATTTCTGTGAAAGACTTTACAGGTCTCTTATATTCCATATGCTCAATAGCATCTGGATTTAAATTACGCTCTTTTAATGCGTCATACAAGGAAGTGCCTTGTTTATCTACTAAGCGATGTAAATCTTGCAATGTCAATTCACCACGCATAGCTTTACTACCCAATGTGGCTGCTCCAAAGCGGCTAGACTCTTCACACATAAAGTCTACTACTGCAATAGTATGGTCATGTTCAAAACCATCATCAGTCATACTGCGAACCGCTTCGATAGCAGATAATACACCCACAACACCATCATAATTGCCCCCATTAGGCACGCTGTCCGTATGAGAACCGACCATGACAACCGGTAAATCAGGATTCTTACCTACCTTATAGCCTAGCACATTTCCAAAATCGTCTATCTCTACAGTTAGACCCGCATCAGTCATACAATCAATAATATATTGGCGACCTTCCCAATCAGAATCGGTGAAAGCTAGACGATTTATCCCTTCACCAGGTGCAGTCAACTGTGCCATAGAATCAAAGTCCTTAGCTAAACGCTCTCGTTGAATCATATAACTCCCCACAATCTAATACTCATATTACATCTAATATATAGCACACTATACATATTTCGATGCATACATCTATATAGTTATGTACCTATAGTTTAGATGTATGCATCACAATATCTCAATCAATATGTCCTATTTTAAATAGTGAGTAGCAATTGTACCTAACGCAATAATGCCATTTAACATATCTTCTTCATCAATATCGAATAATGGATTATGATGAGGTGCTTTAATAGCTGAGCCCAATACCATATAGGTTGCTCGACCACCACGATCAATAACACGATTTAAGAAATAGGCACAGTCTTCACTACCGCCGCCGCTATAATCGAATGGAACTTCTTTAAAGATACCTAATGGTTCAATGATAGATTGTACTTCACGAGCTAAATCATCGCTAATACGGCCTGCCGGAGTTTCACCTTGTTTTGTAATTTCAAAGGTACAGTCATGCATTTCTGCAGCACCTTTAATAATGGTCTTAGTACGTTCAATCATATAATCATTGATCTCTGTAGTAGCACCACGAGTTTCTAATTTAAGTGTTGCTACATCAGGAGTAACATTGCGACCTGTACCACTTTCAAAAACACCTACATTCATGCGAGATGCACCCCCACTATGGCGAGCAATGGCTTGTAAGTTAATAACAGCTGTACAGCCGGCAAGCATGGCATTTTGAGCCTTTTCTGGAGAACCACCTGCATGGGAAGAATAGCCATGGAATACAGCATCAAGTTTTGTAGTCGCTAAAAAGCCATGATCACTACAAGCAAAGCAATTAGATAACTGTTCATTAAATCCGATATGCATACCGAACATCAAGTCAACATCATCTACTACGCCAGCCTCTACCATCGCTTTAGCACCACGCACGCCTTCTTCTGCTGGTTGGAAGATAAGTTTAATAGTACCCTTCAAGCCATCCTTATGTGTAGCAATATATTCGGCAAGACCAAGGCCCATTGTCATATGTGTATCATGACCACACGCATGCATAGCCTTCTCATGGCGAGAACGGAAACCAGCCTTAGCAGGAATATGGTTAGATGCTTTAGATTCAATTACATCATTGGAATCCATATCTGCACGGAACGCTACTACAGGACCATCATCACTGAACTTCATAGTTGCTACAATAGCTGTTTTACCATAGCCCATCTTCTCTACTAGTTCAGGATCAGCACCTTCATCCATAGCACGAGCCATTGCTGCTTTCATAACATCCTCGCTCGGCAAGCCCATACGAGAATCTAAATCAAGCACTTCTGCACCGAGTGCTACATCATAACCCAAAGCAATTAGCTTTTCAGCTACTTTAGCGGCAGAACGATATTCGAGCCAAGCTGGCTCTGGATACATATGAAAATCTCGACGCATAGAGATAAAATCATCGCGGCGTTGTTGTACGAAATCTTTTACAGACATACTTACCTCCTAAAATACAATAGATACCTATATTTCAACTATATTAAGAGCTACACAAATAGCTAATTAAATAGTCAACCAATAAGATTATGTATACAGAATTATAAATTTCTATATACATCAATAATAATTCTTGTATCTATTATAACTTATATTGATATTTTTAGAAATAAAAAAACATACACACTATGACTAATAAGTATACATAGTAATATATGTTTTTAAGCAGTCGTTCTCTACTGTACCGCTTCTGTACAAAGCATTATGCCCTTAGTGTATGCCCTAAAAGAGCATACATACGCAGATCACGCAATTTCTTCTTTATTTAATTTTTTTAGTACTTCTCGTTTAATTTGACGTTGTCGATCCCAGGCGATAATGAATACGGTTGCAATGATGCAAATCATGCCAAAAATACCGACCAGCGTAAAATGATTCCCTAGCAATACCCATCCAAAGATCGCTGCTGAGATTGGTTCTAATGATGAAAGTATAGAGCCTTGTATAGGACCAATGAGTCTAACCCCTTCCATATAAGCATTAAAGGATACGACTGTACCAAGTATGATGATGGCGAATAATCCTAACCAGGTCATGCCATCCCAGAGGGCTTCCGATTCTACTTGTTGAAACATAGCTAAAGATAAAATACCACAGATAAACATGGCAAAGCCCACAATGGATGTGGTGCCATATTTCTTTAATAGCTCAATAGGTTGCAATGTATATACACAGATACTAGATGCCGATACAAGCCCCCAGAATAAAGCAAGCACGTTAAAGTTCGAAATATCTAGCCCTTCTTGCATGACGATACAGAGTGTTCCCACCAAGGCTAATACAATACAGAAAAGCTCTGGTACAGATGGCTTTTTAAAGTATCTCAAAAATAAATAGATAATGATCAGCGTAGGCGCAACATATTGAAGGACCGTAGCAATACCGACTCCTGAAATGGCAATAGCCTTGAAGTATGAGTACTGAGCTAAAGCAATACCTAAAATACCAAATACTAATAATTTCCCTATATCCTTTGGTTCTTTAAAGATAGAGAAAATGCGCTTACCATCCCTTATATAGGCAAGGCCTATCGACAATATACCTGCTATGAGCAAACGCGCTTCTAGTAGCCACTCCACATTGATATGCTTTGCATTTTCAAGGAATTGTACAGATGTGCCTGAAAGCCCCCAAAACAGAGCTCCCATAATGGCGAGGCCCATGCCCTTCCATTGTTTTTCCTCCATACAACCTCCTATAACAACTACTTTCACATTATGTACAATCATAACAAAGAGGCCTCTAAACCGCAATATCCAGCAAAGAGACCTCAAACTATGTACGTTTTTCTAGAGCAATTATAATAACAGTAGCAATGATCATAGCCATGCCAATTAGCCCTAATGCACTAAATTGGTTGCCTAACAAAGCCCATCCAAAGAAAGCTGCTGAAATCGGTTCAATAGATGACAAAATGGATCCTGGCACTGCACCTATTCTCTTAACACCTTCTAAATAAGCATTAAAGGATACAATTGTCCCCAAAAAGACAACATTGAAACAGCCAATAACAGTCCATACATCCCACATAGCATACGAATTTGGCTGATGAAATAAAATAGCAGCAACAATACCACTGAGAAGCATACCAAATCCTACAATCGGCAAGGTTCCATATTTATATAGTAAATCTACAGGAGAAACACTATATACAGCGACCCCTACAGCAGATAGAAGTCCCCATACGAGCACTGCCAATGGGAATCGCTCCATAGAAAAGCCATCATTCCCCATCAAACAAACTGTACCTACCAAGGCCAGTATAACGGAAATAATTTCCCCTTTAGAGGGCCTTTTACCATAACGAGCTAGCATATAAATAATAATCATTGATGGCGCCAAGTATTGGAGTACCGTCGCAATACCGGCCCCTGCTAAAGCAATGGATTTAAAGTATGTATATTGGCATAAAGCCATGCCAAATACGCCAAAAACGATAAGGCCTGCTGTATCTTTTAAACTACGAAAGACATGGAAGATAGAATTACCATATTTAAACCATGCATAGATAACAGTCAACAGTCCTGCTGTAATTAATCGCATGGTGACTAGCCATTCCAAGTTCATATCCCTAAAGTTACTTAAGAACTGTACTGAAGCACCTGATACGCCCCATAAAACAGCACCTAATAGGGTTAGTAAGACACCTATAATTTCATATCGCTTCATAGGATTACTCGCCTAAGAGATCCACATGCACTTTTACAACAACCTTGCGGATTTTAATAGGCTTATCATTAACAGCTAATAGTGGTCTATGGATATCAGATGGGAAGAATACTGTATAGTACCCTTCTGGGCAATGGATTTGTCCTTCATCGACAGCTTCGTTTGGGTAGAAATAACAATCACGATCTGGATGAGACTCCACAGGCTTTACGAGGCCTTTATCTACAAAAAAGCCCATATTTTCTTCGCCGCATACCATGAATTGAATATCTACATAATTGCGGTGAGACTCAGGTTTTGTAGTTTCAAACAATTTTGTTTCTACATCGTCTACATTGGCGTACATCATGTCCCCTTCAATGGCATGGCGGCCGCCTGGTAATGCTTTCAAATCTGTATTTTTTAGGAAATCTAAAGCTCGTACGATGGCTTTAGGATAACCCATTTTTGTATAATCTGCAGTAATGCTAGAAAAAAACATATACGATCCTTTCCCGATATATGGAAATAACACCCGATACATAAGCAATTATATTATCTTAATGTTAGCACATATATACATAAAGGACTAGCAATTCTATTATTTCCACTGCTATTTCCACTGCATCTATACATACCAGTGATTAGGTCCCAATATTCTCCGTTATCGATTAAGCTCTATTCTAATCTATTTCAAATATAGTAAAAGCCCTCCATACGCTACATATATGGAGGGCTCGTGTAAAATACTATTCAAATTTATGACTTACGTCAATTGTTATGCTATTAAGTTGTTACGATATGCAATTATCTATTCAGTTGTAGTGATTCTAACTGTATTTGATACAGTACGTGGACATGGTCTTACTTTATTCTTGAGTCTTACGAGCAGCGATAATTTCTTCCGCTTGCTTATGTGGAACCTCTTCATAAGTATAGAACTGACGGTTAAATACGCCTTGTCCTTGAGTGATAGAGCGCAATGCAGTTACATAGTCGGCCATTTCAGCCAATGGTACTTGTGCTTTAACAACAGAAATACCTGTTCTTTCACTTTGTTCCATGCCTAATACACGACCTCGACGGCTATTCAAATCACCCATGATGTCGCCCATGAAAGCATCTGGTGCAAACACGTTAACTTCATAGATTGGTTCTAATAGGACTGGTTTCGCCTTAGGAATTACATCCTTGATAGCTTGTGACGTAGCTACTTTGAATGCTAACTCTGAGGAGTCTACGCTATGGTAAGATCCATCCAAGAGTGTCACTTGCACGCCAATCATAGGATATCCCGCAATTAAGCCTTTATCTAGGGTTTCTTTGGCACCCTTTTCCACTGCTGGTATGTATTGTTTAGGTACAGCACCACCAAAGATTTTGTCTACGAATGCAAATTCGCTTCCATCGTATAATGGGTCCACTTGAATCTTAACGTGACCATATTGACCATGACCGCCACTTTGTTTCTTATATTTAGACTCGGTTTCAGCAGAGCCTTTAATTGTTTCGCGGTATGGAATGTATGGAGTCACAAGTTTAGCTTGTACGCCATATTTACGATCCATTTTGTTGAGGATATGCTCGAGATGAACCTCGCCCATACAATCGATTTGTAGTTGACGGGCCTCAGCATTTTTCACTACTACACAAGTAGGATCTTCTTCTGCCACTTTTAGAACAGCACTAGCTAATTTTTCCTCCTCACCTTTTTTCACAGGTTCTAATGCTACTGTGTATAAAGGTTGAGGGAAACGGATAGCATCGTATGTCACTTTAAAGTCAGGAGCAGTTAATGTATCCCCAGTCTTAGCATTAGCCAATTTCGGTATCACTACGATATCGCCAGCTTTAGCGGCAGATACAGGGATTTGTTGCTTCCCAATAAGGGTAACCATCTTGCCCCATTTTTCTTCTACCCCTTGATTTACATCATAAAGGCGATCGCCTTCTTTTAGTTCACCAGAGAAGATACGTACAAAGCTTTGTTTGCCTGCGAATGGGTCTAACAATGTTTTAAATACAAATGCAGTTAAAGGTTTATCTACATGTACTACACATTGTTCGCCGGTTCCCGCATCAGTTGCGGTCATCACTTTTTTAGTTGCATCCGGCATGTAACGGATCATACGATCCAATACTTGATCTAGGCCAATACGAGATGTGGCACTGCCACACATGATTGGGCACACACGGCCACTAATCATCCCTTCACGCAAGCCTTGGCGAATTTCCTCTAAGGATAATTCTTCGCCTTCTAAATATTTTTCCAACAATTCATCGCTACCTTCAGCCGCGGCTTCTACGGTCATTTCCCGAATTTCTTGAGCCTTTTCGATAAGGTGAGCTGGTACAGCAATCTCTGTTGGTTGGCCGTCCTTATAAGTAAACGCAGTCATTTTTGCTACGTCTACGACGCCTTCAAAGTTGGCGCCTTCACCGATAGGAATCTGCAATGGCATAATACCTTTGCCAAATAATTCCCGCATTCTTTCAATAGTACCGAAGAAATCGGCACCATCCACATCCATTTTATTGATAAATGCCATGCGTGGCATTTGTAATTCAACTGCATAATCCCATGCGCGAACTGTGTCAGTTTCTACACCAGATGTGGCGGATAGTACCATCAACATACCATCGCACGCACGCAAAGCGGCACGAACTTCACCATGGAATTCATTATAGCCTGGAGTATCTACGAAGTTAACCTTATGGTCATGCCATTCACATGGAGCCATGCCCAATTGGATAGTTACGTTACGTTTAATTTCTTCAGGTTCAAAGTCCATAATATGTTTATTGTCTTGGCCTTTACCTACGAAATCAACCGCACCAGAGGTTAACAACAAAGATTCGACAAGAGCTGTTTTACCCGCACCATCGTGGGAAACAACAGCAACATTTCTAATTTTATCACTACTGTACTCTTTCATCGGAATCGCCTCCTTAATGGCAAATTACGGCTTTTGCTATTACATTTCGACACCCAAATAGAAAAGTCCTCTTTTTCCGAAAAAATTTATCAAAAAAGAGGACTCTTTATTAATATTAATTTATATATGAGTATTATCTACCCACTAAAGAGGCACAGCCGCTAAGAAGCGCCATGAAAAGTGCCCAAATTATAGCGAAGATTATGGACGTTAAGATGCACGCAATGAATACTTTCATCTTCGAAAGCATCACTTGTGTTGCCATAAGTTCTAAGGATACCCAAATAGATATAACCAATAAGGCTATTGTTCCCACAAAATAGATAACACCAGCAAAAGCCCTACTATCAAATGCAAGACCTAATAGTCCCATTACGATCAAGACTATCGTATATCCAATACTAAATAATAGTACTTCATACCCTTGTAGATACCAACTAACTTTCATAATGGCTTGTACATTGTCGGTACCACCCATTTTAGTAATAACCCAGTTATATACATAAGAACCGATGGCAACCATTACAAAGGACCAACCGATACTGATGAGCCATGCAAAAACAAATATAAAACTTGCACCGATACCGATTAAATAGGTTAAACCAGTAAATTCATTATGAGGGAGAAATGGAATTAACATAGTCCCAAATAAAGCCAATATAATATATGGAATAGCCCACAAGAATACAGTGCCCCAGAAACCTTTTTGCAAAGTGCCCGATTGCACCACTTGATCAATACCGCCTTTAAAAGGACTTGCAAACAACCGCCAAAAATCAGAATACCATTTTGTCTCCATAATACAACCTCATATACAAACTAAAACTCTCTAAAACTCTCCCGTACGTTTTCCGTAGTGCTTGGAGTCGCCATTTTGCTTCCAACCTACGGTATCACCGATGGACATTACGCGGCGCGTTAAGCAGTCTTTACATTTGTCTGCATTATCATCTACGCAAGGTTTATTATCGTACAGCAAATATTTTGCACGGTGTTCCGGAATGGTAATGATAGGCATCAAAATATTAGCACCCGCAGCAAGGCCTTTTTCACGACCTAATTTATCAAGTGCTTGTAATGCTGTTGTAGCTGCAATATTTACGTCTTTCAAGAATAACCGTGTCAACGCAATCATCTTTAGGCCCAATTGAATACGGCGCAATTTACCTGCTTCATCATCGATGCCCATCGCCAATGCCTCTTGGCCTAGCGGCGTATCATGATGTACCACATACGGACCCATGCCGATCATATCGATATCCATATCGCGATAAAACAAGATATCATTTACAAGATCTTCTTCGGTTTGCCCAGGCAAACCAATCATAACACCTGTACCCACTTGGAAACCTACGCGGCGCAAGCTACGTAAACATTCAACGCGCGTTTCAAAAGAGTGTAGTTCATCTTGAGGGTGAATTTTATGATATAGCTCTTTATTTGTTGTTTCAATGCGCAATAAATAACGACTAGCGCCGGCTTCACGCATGCGGCGGTACGCCTCTTCGCTTTGTTCCCCTACGCACATCGTAATGCCAAGGGAACCATCGCCAATGGCTTTAATATCGCGAATTAAATCCACCACATAATCCACAAAGGCATCATCACAGCGTTCACCAGATTGGAGCGTAATAGAACCATATTCATGGTCGTACGCCCATTGTGCCATCTTGATGATATCTTCACGATTCATATCAAAGCGTTCCGTCTTGTCATTTTCACGACGGATACCGCAGTAATTACAGTTTTTGATGCATCGGTTCGAGAACTCGATGAGGCCACGATAGTACGCTACAGGCTTTACATATTTCGCCTTCACTTCATAAGCCTTTTTATATATTAACTGCAACTGTTCTTCATCAGTTACAGACATGAGAAATCTTAGCTCATCCTCTGTTAGCCATTCATCGCCAACGAGGTCTTTTGCAAGAATGTCTTGCACTTGCAAACAATCACTTCCTTTCATAACGAACCATCATCGATTCGCTTGGTATCGTAATGGATTCAATATCTGTAACACAGATAAATCCATTAATTTCACGGGGCAAATCCCTTACATGCTTCACTTGCTCCGTCAAACATGCATGAGCCATCATGCCACGACTCATTTTGGAGGACGTACTCATCTGTTTAAATGTGTCGCCTCGCAATTCCCAAAACTCAACGGTTACCACCTTTGGATGGTTCACCATTTTCGCATATTCTTTAGACGCTAGATTTAGGATCCAATCTTCCTTGTGAAAGTATGCATCCACAGCTTCGCGCCACGTATCGTATAAATTAATACCTACCTTATCGACCATATCTAGTCGATAGTCTCTAACGCCCATCGTAGGCTCTACAACGCCGTACAAGGCAGACATCACAACGAGGTGGCTTTCACCAAAGGCCTTAGCCTCATCAGACAAGTTCGACCAGTCTAAATATTTGAAAGCAATGCCATCGTAGCTTTCACAAGCACGCCCTACAGGATGAGACTCAAAATCTTGATAGAAATCAAAGAGCGCCTGCGCCTTATCATCCTTCAATTTTAAAGCCTTACCAAGGGCCGCCACATCGAGAGATTGCACATGTTTTACAATGTCTTGTGTGATGTGCGGTTGGAATTGACCATCTAAGACCGTAGGATTGACTGCCCCGTCGTTGATAGTAGCTGGGGTAATCGTTTTAGTCTTACTAGGAGAGAGGACGATTTTCATGGGATAACTCCGCCTTGATAGTTTCCTCTGTCAAATTGTCGATCAACTCAGGATTCCACAACATAAGAGGCACAGCCACTACGTGGCTAGCTTTCAATTCTTTACATAATCTAATGCATTCTTTGAGGTAATCAGAATCTTCGTCTACAAGGTCACATATGATAACAACGTGACGACCTTTAAGGTTTACACCTTCGTAATCGATGCTTTCAGCAGATACTGTAAGCATACCTGTTTCCAAACGACCTTCACTCATGTCGTTCAAGCGAGACATCAACACATGCTCGAGCATAGTGGATACAGGTGTCACTACGCGGCCAATGCCGATAAGGGCCTCAGGTTGGGCATGAACAATAACAGTTTTCTTGCGTTTATCTGTTCTAAAATCAACGAGCGCTTTTTCTAAAGCGCCAAAGAATACGAATAATTGCCAAGGATCAAAAGAACCTGTTTGGAACATGTCGATAATAGAGCCATCCTCATCCATATTTAGGCGCGTTAATAATTCCTCTGCAATATCGTTTACTACAACACTGAAATCAGATTGCATTCCATCTTGTACTTTTACTTCGTCTGCCATTAGGTCCTCCTAATTTCTATCTATTACACTGGTGAGGGAATTCTCCCTACAGATTTATGCTATCTTTAATTGTAACATATTTTATAGACCCCATGGGTATTCTTGGATACGCTTTTTACATAATCAATATACATAACGGAATATGAAAAAAGACCGCCAACGCGGTCTTTTTCTCTATCATTATTAGCTTTAAATGATGAGCTTATATGTTATGCGCCTACATAGAGTAAGTAGATATTCATAACGGTTACTACAATGCCAATGCCCCATAATAGTACATTTGTATATGTATGGTTCGCATATTGCCCCATCACCTTGCGGCTACTTGTCATATAGAGCTGCAAGAAAATCGTAATAGGCAGTTGCAAGCTCAAGAACATTTGAGAGATCAACAAGGCTTGGAATGAATCAGTAACGAATACAATCAAAAGCAATGCTGGAATATAAGTTAATGCCAAGCCTAATCTTGTATGGAAGTCTTTCATATCGTAAGACTCACCAAACATACCGGCAAAGATACTCGCCCCTGCCATACCTGCCGTAGCAGACGATGCAAAGCCCGCAAAGAGCAATGCGATAGCAAAGATTGTACCTGCTGCAGGTCCAATGAGAGGTCGTAACAACTCCTCAGCCTGTTCAAGCTCCGTTACTTCAATGCCATGAGCAAAGAACACTGCCGCCGCCAATAAGATCATGGCAGAGTTAATCATCCAGCCAATACCCATAGATAATAGGGTGTCTAGAAATTCATAACGCAATTGGCGCTTCATTACAGAAGGATCTTGTGTGTTGAACTGGCGACTTTGAATGATTTCTGAGTGCAAGAACAAATTGTGAGGCATAATAACAGCCCCTAAGATACTCAAAATAACGAGCATCGATTCATTAGGAACCTTAGGATCTACCCAACCAATACCAGCTGCTGCCCAATCTACATTGACCATATTGACCTCTACGAGGTACGCCAACGCAATAAGGGATACGAATCCTGCAATGATACGCTCTAGCTTCCGATAGGAATTGGTAATGAGCATAATGGTACAGATTACAGCCGTCAAGATACTGCCTATCAAAAGAGGAATGCCAAAAAGCATTTTCAATGCGATGGCTGCACCGATAAACTCGGCCAATGCGGTCGCTGCCGCTGCAATGCCCGCCGTACTCAATACGAACCTAGACACGTAACGCGGCAAGAATTCATAAGCACATTCGGATAAACATTGGCCTCGTACAATGCCTAAGTGGGCCACGTTATGTTGCAATAAAATAAGCATAATCGTAGATAGCGTAACTACCCACAATAGTTCATAACCATAACTAGCACCAGCAGCGAGATTGGCCGCCCAATTGCCAGGGTCGATGAACCCAACCGTTACGATGATGCCAGGTCCTATATATTTAAAGACCTCGCTCACCTGCTGCTTACCGTTTTGGTGGACGGTAAACAGCTGTTTCTTTAAAAAATCAATCATTATAACTCCTTAAATAGGGTTATAGAGTGAAAGTCATCTCCGTTTGCATACGAGCATCGGTTTTAGATTTTGTATCCTTACCACCGGTATAACGGATGCGCACATTATTATTTACTTTAACGCGAGAGTCATCAATTTTGAACTTCTTCATTTTTTCTTTGATTTGTTCATCAGTTAACGCGCGCTCTTCTGGTTTTGCCACTTCGTCATTAGCTGCATCTAAAGCCTCTTGTTGAGATTTAGATACTTGGTATGTTTTACCAGATTTCTTAGCTTTTTCAGCACGTTTTTCGTCTAATTTTTGACGGCGCTCTCGGGTAACCTTCTTATCGCGAGCAATACGATAATCCATTACATCACGCATATTTTCTTGATAAATACGCAACGCATATTGGCGGTCGTTTTCGTTCATTTGCTCCCGTTTAGTTACAACTTCGTCGATAAGCGGCATGAGTTCATCCTTTGTATAGCTTGTATTACCATCAAAGGCAAAACCATGTGTATCGGTAATAGCACCGTGCTTAACTAGTGTTTGTAATGCTGTATACGTCCAATCATTTGGTGTAATCACACCTGCACTCACATGATGTTGAGCTTTGCTAGAACTACTAACAGTTTCTACATCAGCACTCACGCCATCTACCATAGGACGTGCGCTTGGAATAGCAATACTTTCAGCATGTGCGAAACCAACAGAGGCAACGAGACATAATGCACCGATGCCAACAGCGCGACGAAGTAAATTCATGTGACGTGTATATTTTATATTCATAAGAGTCTCCTTAAAATTACATTTTATACAATCTATTATATGAAACCCCTTGTCATACGTCAACTCTATAACCTTACACACCTGTATAAATCAATATTCACAAGACCTCAGGCTCACTTGAGCCCTTACACCTTTAGGTCCATCCCCAGTAAATTCCACAATAAACAAAAAGACCTCACATCGCGTGATGTGAGGTCTCAGCATGGCGGAGGATTAGGGATTCGAACCCTAGCGACGGTAACCCGCCCTAACGATTTAGCAAACCGTCCTCTTCAGCCTCTTGAGTAATCCTCCATGCTTTACTGGGTAATCATATCATACCCAATAAGGCATTGTCAATCGTATTATTTCAACATGGATTCGATGAACCAGATTTGTTTTACATAGTATGCAACGTGATCTTCCATCATGCTTACGAGCAAGAAGTCACCTTCTTCATCAGCAGCTGCACGGATTGCTACAGCTTGATCATTCATGTATTTGAAGTCTTTAAGAAGAATTTCAATTACTTTCGCTTGAGGGATATCTTCTTGACCCAATTCTTCAATTTTAGTCAATTTAGCGTATTCTGCAGAATTAACCAATGGGAATTGACCTTGCATTTTCACGTGTTCTGCTACTGCATCGAAGTATTCAAACGCTTCATCATAGATGGATTCCAAATATTCGTGAATGGATTTGAATTGTGGACCTGTTACGTTGAAATGTAGGTTATGTAATTTTACGTTCCATACGGAAAGATCTGCTAAATATTGGTTTACTTGTTGTAAGTTTTTCATAGTAATTCTCCTTTTTCTTTTAATTCTCAAATATAGTTTATTCAAAAAGCAGAATAAACCCAGTCGGCTTCTATGCCATCAATTCGTTTATCTAATTTGTAATCAGTATTGATTACATAATTTATTTTACCAATAATGATTTTCCTTGTCAATACATTAAATCGATTTTTTTGAATATTTTTATAAAAAAACCTCTAACTACTAGTTCAACTAATAGTTAGAGGTTCTATCTTTCTATATTATATGCGGTTTTATTACACTATATTAAATATAGTATTCTATGTAATCATCAGGAATTTTCTTTTCCTCTGCCTGGCCATTATTAGTACGACGAGGTTTACGGACATACATATTTTCTGGATCTGTTTCAAAGATAACCATATCTTTAGGGATATCGTGTTTAATAACGAGGTTACAACCGATTTTGGTACGAGCCCCAATCGTAATATCGCCTAAGATTTTCGTACCTGTACCGATGAGTACTTCATCTTCGATGGTCGGATGGCGTTTTACCTTTTTAGAGGACATGCCACCTAACGTCACTTGGTGGAACAAGGTCACATTATCCCCTACGATTGCCGTTTCACCGATAACGACACCCATGCCATGGTCGATAAATAAACCACGACCGATGGTAGCACCTGGATGGATTTCAATGCCGGTTACGTGACGAGAATGAAGTGCTACGCGACGAGCCAAGGTTGGCCATCCCGCCTTATAGAGGCGATGCGCAAAGAAATGCCAGAACAAGGCTGTAATATGCGGGTATGTCCAAATGACCATCCACACATTTGTTGCTGCCGGGTCAGAATCCATTACACGTTTAATATTATATTGAATTTTGCCCCATAATTCGCGTAAACCTTGTATCATAGCGACTCCATCTCAAATAACTCTACTCATATATAATATATAGTATACAACATATGTGGTATGTATTCCTATACATAAGATGCTTTATCTATGCGAAATCCGTTACTTTACATATTCATTATTGGCAAAGTCCAAAAGGGATAAATATTTTTCTACCCCATCTGGCGCAATCACCACAATATTCGCCTTTGGCTCTTCACGAGCAATACGCTTTGCCGCAACGATAGCCGCCCCTGAGGAAAGGCCAATAGAAACACCACTTTCACGCATAAAGGTTTGCACTTCACTGAAAGCCTCTTCATCGCTTACGGTTTGTACACCGTCCATCAAGCTTTGATCAAAGTTTTCAGGAATAAAGCCTGCCCCAATGCCTTGAATTTTGTGAGGGCCGCCCTTGCCTTCCGTAATGGCTGGAGAACCTGTTGGCTCTACGGCGATGGCTTTCAAGTTAGGATTATGTTCTTTCAAACGTTTTGCAACGCCTGTGAAAGTGCCGCCAGTACCGATACCAGCTATGAATACATCTACATTTGGCACTTGCTCTACGATTTCAGCACCAGTTGTACGATAATGCATATCTGGGTTTGCAGGGTTTACGAATTGGCCCAATGTGAAAGCATTTGGATATTTATCTAAAATTTCATTAGCTCGTTCAAGAGCACCTCTCATACCCGTTTCTTTCGGTGTTAAGATGAGCTGCGCACCATAGGCCTTAATGAGCTCACGGCGTTCTTTACTCATGCTTTCAGGCATAATAATTACAGTTTTAATATGCAAGATGGCGCCCACCATGGCAAGAGCAATGCCTGTATTACCGCTTGTAGCCTCTACGATAATGCTATCTTCGTGAAGGCGTCCTTTTTCTTTAGCATCTTGCAACATGCCAAGTACTGCACGGTCTTTCACAGAACCGCCTACATTATATTTTTCAAGTTTTACATAGATATTGGTATTTGGTAATTGATATACCGGAGTTTTACCAATCAATTTAGTTGTTTGATTTGTGACTATGCTCATCTGATCCTCCTTTTGGCGATAGATGATAAAAATCGTCCTCAGGAACATCCCAAGGACGATATGATTTCCACCTTGTTATTCTCTATACACTGGATATAACCATTTGTGTATTCTCATAAATACACTCATACTCTATCACCTGCATCTATGCATTGTCAAGAGAATGAGAACCGCTTTTAAAACCCTAAAAATATAGGAAATAACTAGGTTTATTTATAAATTTGTCAGTGTATCTACCACCACACCCCAGGTAACAGGCACCATAATGATAGCTAACGCAAGCCCAATAAAGATGACTGCCCCTAGTATAACGGTAAGCCGTGGAATGATGGCTATTACAGTGCTATTTGCTAGGTTATAAGCCTTGTCTATATCATAGTGCAGTGCTACATAGCCCCATAGGAAGCCTGCTATCAAATATGTCGCTACATAAGGGTCCAGTATGATATGCGTTGATGTCATCAATTCAACATGCATTAAACGATTGATGACTGGTGAAAGCAACACATTAGTGAGTATAGCTATAAACTTGAACCATATAAGACATATAATATAAGACCACATAGTTCTCATGGTCATCCGCAACATATAAAGCAGACCAACCATACCTGAACCCAACGTGCCCTTTGTATGCACCATGTACCGTTCCATCCAAGACGGTTGGTCTTTGCCTTGATGTAGTTGGTCATAGTGAAATGATAAATTTCTTTCACCATGAGCCAAATCGACGAGACCTAACACTTGTAGCAACACTAGAACAAAGACGATAACAACGCCTATTTGGAAGCTTTCACTAAAGAATATAGCCATCGGATCAATAGCCAGCTCACGCAGAACAGATAGATTGCCATACACATCATAAAATACAGCATATAGGCCATTCGTTATGAGTACATCCACAATAAACATGGTCAATATAAAAATAAGATACCCATTCCACCGAGTCCATCGACTCAGATGTGATAACTTCGTATGCTCCCCTACGATTATGGATGCAGGGTGTATAGACAAGATCACACCGATCATAAAAAACATTATGAACGATGTGACCATTGTTAAATATTCGTATGCCATATTAACGGTATGCTACGCGCTCAGGCTGCATATCATGGAAATGAAGGCGCTCTTTTGCCGTCTTTTCCCAATCTGTACCAGGCTTGCCGTAGTTTGCGTATGGATCGATGGACAAACCACCGCGCGGCGTAAACTTGCCCCATACCTCGATGTACTTAGGATCCATCAACTTGATAAGGTCTTTCATGATGATATTGATGCAATCTTCATGGAAGTCCCCATGATTGCGGAAACTAAATAGATACAATTTCAAAGACTTAGACTCCACCATTTTCTTATCAGGTACATAAGAAATATAGATTGTGGCAAAGTCAGGTTGACCTGTCATAGGACACAAGCTAGTGAACTCAGGACAATTAAACTTAACGAAGTAATCATTATCTGGGTGTTTGTTATCAAACGCCTCTAACACCTGTGGTGCATAATCAGTAGGGTAATCGGTCTTGTGACCTAACATCGTTACCCCTTGTAACTCTTTTTCAGATCTGCCGGATGCCATAAGGAACCTCTTTCTATAAAATATAAATTCTGCGTAATCATTCAATATAAATAAATTATATCATACGTAATGCAAAAAAAGTCTTACCTCAGTCTAGTTAAACAGTTAGCATCAACTAACGCATCTAATAACATAGCTATAACATGCCCTCATACCTCAAATAAACGGAATCAGAACCACCCTTAAAACGGGTGGTTTGCTCACGGGCTATAAGTCCGTAGTACTAGGCCAGCGTCTAAAGGCTCTGGCTTTCACTACGTTCAAGCTGCATAGCCATTAACTCGTAACCTTCCCCTCAAAGAGGATATGTATTATTTGCTACCCTTAAAGGGGGCCTCATATTCTTTTACACTTAACTTATCCTTCATTTGGTCATGTAACTCTTGCTCACGTATATATTTTCTTACTGTTGCCTCATTTAGACCTACTGTACTAACATAATATCCCTCGGACCAAAAGTGACTATTTCCAAATTTATACTTTAAGTTTGCGTGTTTATCGAACATCATAAGTGCACTTTTACCTTTTAAATATCCAATAAAAGATGATACTGCTATTCTGGGTGGGATTAATACTAACATATGTACATGATCTGCCATGAGCGCCCCTCTATACTCTTGACGCCCTTATATTCACATAAACGCCTCAATATTTCACGTAAACTATTTCTATATTGATTATATAAAACTTTACATCTATACTTAGGTGTAAATACTATGTGGTATTTGGATAACTATTTTGTGTGCGCAAGACTCTGTGTCTTTGTTGCCATATAAAATCACCTTTCTTTTGCATATAATGCGGCTTGAACACCTACATTATACTTAAGCAAGGTGATTTTTTGTATAACTTTCGTTGCCGTACCCGCATAGCGGGTGGTTTTATGATTCGCGACTACGTCACGAACCAGTCTAAAGACAATAAAAAACTCGCCCATGACAACATAACGTCAAGGACGAGTCTATAGTTCTATTCTTATACAATTATTAGAAAATACTTGTATTATGCTATAAATCGCGGTACCACCTTGTTTGAATGCAGTGCATTCCCCTTTCGCAGGCTACTAAAATATCCCTCACGACTAACGCTCGTGTGACGTCACACCATACTAGGAATGAAAGTTCATTCTTTTCCATGCGCCCTCGGTGGTCCATTTAATAAGCTGCATACTACGGGTTCTTAGCTAATCCCGCTCTCTGTGAGTGCATTCCTATTTTTATCTCCACCTCATCGGTTTCTTTTAGGCGAGTATAAAATTATAATCTGATTATAATTTTTCTATAGAATGAAATTCAAGGAGTTTTAATTTTGATTGTTGCTCTATTATGGAAATATTATTAGCATACAGTCCTATATATTGCTAATAATTCATCAAAACAAGGATGATTCCTTTGCTTTATCCTTGCCTTGCTCAATAATCTCTCTGACAATGGAGTAGTCATTACTATCTAATGCTTCTAAGCGATTTAAAACAATAAAATCATTCCCATATATGTTAGATAATTCTTCTAATGAGTTAGTATATATACTGAACTTTCCATATGTCTGAACGAAGTCATAATATCTTCCATTCGGAATCTTTATAATTTTAGGATTTATAACATTCATCGTAATAATAGTTATTCCAGACTCTCCATAAAGATATAACTTATCTCCTACTTTGCTATAACTATAAATATGTTGCTCAAACCCATTATCCCGCCACGTATCTTCAAATGTATGATTGGCATGCAATTTATATCTTCCAAAAGTATAATATTTATTATAATCATAGTTAATGAAGGTCAATGCATACTGTGAAAAAATAATACCCCCTAGCAAAAGAAGAAAGATAAATTTATACATAGAATAACATCTCCTCAATATCTTTCGAATCTACATAAAAATCATATGTTGTTTTAAATCCAAATGTCCGTCTATATCCTGATTGCTGTAAAATATAAGCAGCTTCATAAATTCTCGGATACGAAACCAATTCTGCTAACATTTTATCATGATTCCAATTATCTATTATAGTAATGATTGAATCATCTCCACTAGACTTATTATAAGTCGTAATTGTAGCAGCACGCCCTAAGGCTAAAGCAGGATCCATTCCATAGACATAAAAATTATGAGAATTTATATATGTAGGCATAGATACTTGTGAAGCATTAGTATTACGATAGGCATCTCCTAATATGTGAAGATTCATCGCACGATATTCTGATGATCTAAAAGTCTGATTTACTACCGAATTAGGACCAAATGTATAAATTGGGTAACCATGCTCTGTATAATCTACAGCAATAATACCATGTGCATTGGGGTTTTCATCTAAGAAAAAACCAAGTAGATCATTTGCCGCAGGGGTAAGACCAAATGCCTCTGCATGATTATGTGCAAACAACAAATCATTATATGCTTTTTTTATCTCCTCCTCGCTATAAGGGTTACCTTCCGCAAGTTGTTCTAAATACTCTTCATCAAAAGTCTTTTTAAAATCAAAATATCCATTTAATCTAACATCTTTTGCATGTTCTGTTAACTCTAGATTCCACTTAGTTCCATATTGTGCTTCAGCTGCACCTGTTACAGGGGAATAACCTAAGCTACCATTTACAGCAGCACCTAATAAAGCACTTAATGTTTGAGCTACATCAGGTTTTTCTTTTGCAATTTTTTGAATCTCTCCAATTAATGCTTCATTGGTAGCTCCAGCATAAAACCCACTACCCGGTTTATTCCCTGCCATACGAGCAGATACTTCAACGACTACACCATGAGCTATTGCTTTTGCAGCTTTACCTTCTTTAGAGGTTGGATTCCAATTATGTAATTGTCCAAAGGCTTCTTTTGCAAATAACTTAGATAATTCTTGACGTTCTTCAATTTTCTTTTTATCAAAGATTTCATCAAGCTTATTCAAGCTATCTTTTGTATCTCGAGACAGTGTTTGCATATTAAAGCCAGCATCTCGTACTTCTATTGTACCATCTGAAATAGCGGATTTTGTAGTAGTAGAAGTAGATTTGCTAGAGTCTGGTAACAGATTAGGTAATGTGCCTAATGTATTCCACACAGCATCTTTTCCTGCTTTACTAAGGTTCTTAAAATTACCTACATGATTATAACTCATACCTACATTACGAGACGTATATTCTGCCGTATTTTCAACATCTTTAACATCCAATGATTTAGTGGATAATTTATTTTTATTAGTCTCTGCTGTACTATCTATAACTGCGCCTGTTAAAGATGTTGTTTCAGCCGTGTTAATTACAAATCCACCATCACCTGCATATATCCCCGCTTGATCAGTAACACTTGCATAATCACTTTTCATTTTACCTTTGCTTGAGCTCATAGATACATTACTTAGAGAACCCACATTTGTAGATACACTAAACCCTTTATTAGAGCTTTCACCTACATATGTCTTTGTATCTTGTAAGCTTTCAATAGAAAGATTTCCACCTACGTCGGCTGTTACAGATTTACCAATTACCTTGGAGCCACTGATATAGGTATCCTTTCCTGATGTAATATTAACAGCATCCGTACCTACAACAGTAGTACCAGTATGTGTTGTTACCTTTGTATTACCCTTTTGTTTTGCAGCATTAGCACTTGCATCAAAACCAAGTATACCGCCACCAGTAACACTAATATTAGCCCCAACAGACCAGCCTTTACTCTTAGCATTTTCAAGCTTTTCACTTGTATTCGTTGCCGCTTGTAAAGATACATCATTAGAAGCCACTAATTTGACTGATTTACCTGAAATTGTTTCACCAACAGCTTTAATATTTCCTTTGATAGAGTCTGCACTATTAGCCTCAATTATAATATCTCCATTACTTTCAATAGAGCCTCCATCAAATGTGTTTGCTTCATAGGAAGATTCACTTCGACTACTGCTAGAGCCAATGCTTACACGAATATTTACAAGATTATCTGCTTTAGCACGTTTCTTAGCCTTATATCCAGCTTGATTATTTTCTAAATCAGCTAACTCTGCATTTCCCTTACTTATATTAGCTTCGCCTACTTTAGTTTTATAATCAGTAACATTTGCTGTTGTTGTATTCGCATATCGATTCATAAGAGAAGCATTTTTAAGCTCTTGGGCAGATGCTAATTGGGCTTGTCCCAGCTCTTTTAATTCAGTTCCCTTTTTTAATACAGAACCCGCAGTATAGCTTTTATAATCGTGAATATTCGCAGTTGCTGTTTTTAGTTCTTTTCCTGCTTCCATATATTCTAGTGCAGCCAAACGTTTATCTTCACGACCTTTAGCTTTTTGTTGTAACCCATAAGCTGTATTAATAGCATTCGCAACAGAGCCTCCAAGACTCACCGTAAGACCAGAAGATTTATATTCGTGACTTTCTTTAGAAAGGTAATGATCTTCCTTGCCATCTAATACTATATCTTGACCACTAAGTCTAATACCTTTATCCGCTATAATATCCGTCGTAGTCAAATGAACTGTATCACCAGCTTGTACAGTAACCTTACCATCAGTAGATCCTAAAGTAGTGGCTTTATGGGTAGTTTCATCAATATAATAGTTATCTTTCGATTGTTTTTTACCAATCATGATACCCATACCAGCACCCATAACACCAGATTTTTTTACATCTTTAGATGCGGTACTTAAAGTATGCTCTGCCGCTGCATCAGTTATTACATCATGACCTGCTAATACAGATGTTCCTGCGGTACTCACTATATTAGAAGATGTAAGTGTCACATCATTATTAGCACCCACCACTACAGTGTGACCACTAAGTGTGCTCATTAATGCATTTTTAGATTCATCATTCGTTTTGATCTTAGTTTCTTTTTTATTAAGAAGACCTTTTTCTTTGTATTTTAACGCAAATGCATCCTTAGATTCACTGTATCCATTTTCAATAGATACGTCATGTTCACCAATGACTTTTACAGCACTAGAGTCACTGCTAACGGTCAAATTACGAGCCTTAACATCATGTTTAGCACCAATAGATATATCTCCACCAGCTTCTATTGTCGTTCCCAGCTCAGTTTGACGATAGGTTCGTAAATAATTATCGCCATCTTGAGTCATATCTTTTTTAGCAGTAAGAGTATCTGTAGTACTATTAATATCATGTCCAGCTGTAATAGTGATACCACCTTCTTTACCCAATGCTTCGATAGTTGTACCACCTAGGTTTACATCATTGCCAGCAGAGACAATCATAACTCCTTTATCGCCAGTTACAGCAATACCTGCTGTTTTATGTAAAACATCTTGGTTTGTTAAATGTTCAATAGAATTGTTAAAAGTGATATTCTCTTTTGCTTGTAATTCTACAGCATCACGCCCTACAACTTGACCTTGTTGGTAAATAGTTCTATCCGATTGCAAACCAACTTTTTCTGCATTAATGTGACCACTATTAATGATATCTTTATCAGATGCAAGGATTACTGTTTTGCCTTGAATCGCACCTTCATTTCGGATGCTTTCCTTTGCATTCATAACTAATGTATTAGCACTAATTAAGGTCCCGTCAGTATGTAACTGCAATCTATCACTTTGTTTAAGGTATACTTTAGGATAGATTACCTCAACAGGTTTACCCTCTACCATAACAACATCTTTTACAAGCCAGACCATATCACTAGTGAGACTAGCTGCTTGTTCTGCCGTCAGCGCTACACCTGGAGCAATACCATGTTGTTTGGCGTATGCAATACCAGCATCCATTAAAGCTTTAAATTGACTTTCATCATCTGTATACCCATCAAGGAATCTATACCCTGTACCAGAGACAATCTGATTTCTAACTAAGGTCTGCTCATACAAACCATCTCCTAGTCGTTTTTCAATATTCTCAGGCTTTGTCTTCATCTCTTTATACATATAATCAGATGATAAAAAGGCTTTTTTATTTGTGAATTGTGGGTCTGTTTCAACTACATAGTTAGCAGTACTTTCAGGATGTATTCTATACAAAGATTCTGTAGGCAATGACAAAATATTAGTTCCTGCTGTTGGTTTAGATGCATCATTACTGCTATCTTGTGCAAATGGATTTAAGAAGTCTTGTACCTCTTTACGGTGATTAGCCCCTACCTCACCTTTTGCCTTACCATTTTTGTCTTCTTTCTTGCCTACCCCAAGTGGTATTGGATTCTCTTTGTCTACTTGTGGCGTCATAAATACTTGCCCTTTATAACCTCGGCGCCAAGATTTATGTGGCCATCTTCTTTTATAGGTATACGTAGCTTCTGTAGTGCCAAATGTATTAGTCACTTCTTGATTTTCTTTTGCAACTTGATTAATAGCACCCGTAGTAGCTAACGTACCACCTACAACCATTTGACTATTTTCATTAGTACCATTTCCAGTAAATGACATATCTCCACCAAAGCGTACTACACCTGGTGTACTATTTTTTACTTCTTCATGAGAAGTCATAGTCTTAGTTCGAATTATAGTATAATCATTAATTTTTTCATTAGCCACACCAGAGATTTTTTGGTTATGCAATTGAGCCTTTGCATTATGAACTTTAATTTTATCATTCAACGTTGTCAAAATCGGCTTAAATTGTGCATCCCATGCCTCTTGTTCAGGACCTGCTGTTTGAGGACGCTCTGTCGTCATAGATGTAATGCCAAATTCCTTAAAAATTGGATCATCATAGGCATATGACGGTACTTGTGTGCCAATATATTCTGCCGGAATTGGTTCTTCACCAGCCGCTTGCTCTTCAGGTGTAATTTGTTCTACAGTAACATATTCTGCAGCTTCATAAATTGGCATAGGTGATGATTTTCCATGATCATGATAGGCACCATAGCCGCTAGTTAAAGAACTAAACTCAGACTTTTTAAAGGCTTGACCACGCTCACTGTGATTTTTATCTGTAATTAAAATCTGATCTTCTTGCTCTGTAAGCATAGCATCATTACTTGCACCAGAAAGACCTTTTTCAATTTCAGGACTAACTCGTTTTGCTGTAAAAGAAGAGTTCTTATTTTGATAGTCTTTACTTCGGATGACACCTTTTCCTAATCCCTCAATAGTACCACCGATATTGTGCAATGTGTCGTGGCCATCCAATGTCATAGTGCCACCACTATATATAAGAGATTTTTCTCTATTCAAGATAGAATCCGCCTCAATAGTTACATCTTCTCGACCTGCAATAGTACTTCCTTTATGAGCAGATAATTCCTCTTGTACTAACTTAACAGCTTTAAGTTTTTCATCATATACTTGAGATAGTTCTTTGATTCGGTTCAAATATTCATCTTGTTCAGTTTTTGATGTAAAAGCTGTAGTATCTACAGCATAAGCTGCTTCAAGCTTATCTTCTGCAGCCTTCATATCTGCCATAGCAGCATCTAATTTAGATTCTAACGCTACATTCTTACGATTTTCGAGTACCTTAGTTTGTATCGCTACTTTTCCACCATAAATGCGACCATTCTCTATATTATGTAGTTCTTTACTATTAATTGTTGTAGTGCCACCAGATACAATTACCGCGTCAGTATTACGAACAGTACCTGCCTCAATAGACAAAGAACCATTACCTGTCACAGCGCCCTGAGTATTAGCACCAGCTGCCATGGTATTTTTGTTAGTTAAAGTTTCTTCTACCTTGATATGTCCATTCTTAACGGATGTAATATGTCCTGTATTAGTTAACTTTTTTGTTTCTAAACCTAACTCTCCACCAGAAGCAATTGTCTTTGTATTCTGTATAGAGTTTGCTTTAGCCACGAGACTTGTATCCGATTGAAGCGTACCATTAACAGATAGATGACCATTAGCATCTACTGAAACAGATTGAGTCCCTGCAACTACACCATTAAGATTAACACCTACACCAGCTTCAGTACCGACCATAGTAATATGATTCGCATACATCCCTCCAACTGTAGCCACATCTAAGCCAATCGTCGGCTTTGTTTCAGTAGCCGACAAGTCTAAAGCTGTAGCCTTTAAATTCTTGGCGTCAATATTATTTTGTCCAGTACGAGTATTGAGTTTATTTGCCCAAACACCTGCATTTACATCAATAGTTCGCGCCAAGATAGACACAGAATCTGCACTTTTTCCATTAAGGCCTTTACCTTCAATAGAGACTTTGCCTTGTTCTACACGGTAATTTTGTAAATTTCCAGCACTATCTAATTCTGGTCTACCTGTAGTTAACACAGCATGCTCCGTATTAAGGAATCCTCCACCATTAACGGTAATGCCATTAGGGTTAGCAACCACAACGGAGGCTTTTTGCCCCGCCACTTCTAAATAACCATTCATAGATGTCGGTGTATCTGATGTAACTTGGTTTACGATAACCTTTACAGTCCCATTCACCATGTTACTATTACCTTGCACATAGCCAGCAAGTTCTGTTTTACTCGTTACATATGAGTTATTTAAAATAGCCCCTTGTTTCTCTACATTAAATTGATCATATTTATTCATAGAGACGCCACCATTAGTAGGGGCCGTCACGTTAACTAGTGGAATCTGATTAGCTGTTTCCTGAACTAACGGTCGTTCAGTAACAACAGCATTATTATCTGGCGTAATTGGTGCAGCCAACACCATCGATTGAGATGCTACAAATACACCAAAGGTTAGCCAAGACATTATCTTTCGTCCTAGCGTACGTCGTTCTTGATTTGTTTTACACATACAACTCTCCAATTATATAAATACTAGCTCAACACATGCTAGTTCAACACATATATAGTCATAATTATATTGAGATTAGAATCTGTACCCTACGGTAAATCCGCTATAAAACTTTTTCGTATGATACCCTTGCGGTTTATATAAAGGGGTACTAACAAACGCATCAAACAATAAACCTGATGCATAGTTACCCCGTACACCAAGCGCAGTGCCTGCAATTGTTTTGCCGACTAAAGCTTCTGTACTTTTACCATATACAGCCCCAACATCAAGCCCAAGATATACTTCCGTATTAAGGCGAGGAATCATAGATGATACTTCATTGCATACATACCAACCACTATCACCCATAAGCGTATATTCACCATCGAAGCCATAGATACTATATCGATTACCTATATTGATAGTATCTACACTATATACTCGTTTACCACCTTGAACCCACTGTCCATGGAATGAAGAGGTAAAGGATGCAGGTCGATGGCCCATAACAAATGGTTTGCGATAATCTACATCTACAAGCCACATATGATATCTAGATGTAGGACCTCCCATAGCAACAGATGCCTTATGTTCAGATTGTGCACCAAGTGCACCTATCCCCCATTGGAATCCCAAACGAGAATACAGCGTAGCATTCCCAATATATTTACGATTAGAAACACCAAACTCCATTGAAGTGGTACGTAAAGCTTGCACAGGTATTTCCATATCATTGATAAATCGATGATTGTGTCGTGTGCTAATAGAAATATCAAATGCACGCTTCTCACGTTGTGTACGCGACCAAACATGATTCCATTTCGCCTTCATAGTAGTGGACTTACCACCGTATGTGAAATCATAAGGATTAGATTGAATAGTTTGATGATATCTTGATTTAGAAAAGCTAAAACTAAACGTATCTTTCCCATGAGGTATCACATAATTGAGACTAGCTGCGCGAGTTCCTTTTATACTACCCGCACCGCTAAGGTCCCCGGACAACGCCATAGTAAAGGTATCATTAGCTCTGAACACTTGGTCAAAAGATGTTGTAAAACTACCTTGATATACCCCTGTAGACTCTAGACCACTATTATCGAAACTAATGGATCCATGTACTGGTTTATCCTGTTTAATCGATAGTTCAATAATAGAAGTACCAACAGATGTACCTGGAAGTAACTTCATTGTTACCGATTGAGATGATACGCGTTTCATCTGCTCCAGGCCTTGTTCTACATCTCGGATATTAAGGATATCTCCAGGCCGCACAGGAAATGCAGTGCGCCAAGGACCATGTGCTGAAGAAGTACTATACCGAATATCTTCCACTCGACCAGGCATAACCATAAATTGTAGAGTTCCAGCATTTAAATTTTGTTCTGGAATATATACCTGAGAGGTAACATAGCCTTTATCTAGTAATTTACGTTGAAAGGCATTACGAATATTAGTAATATCTGATACAGTCACATGTTTTTGCTCATGCTTACGAGCAATCTTATTTAGAAACGATAATTCTTTAGGCACACCATCTAACTGTATTTGCTTAATATAAAAAGACGCACCATTCTTATCTGAAGGTACGTCTATAAGTGCCGGCTCACTGACAACGGTTCCTACGCGCTCCGCATCGAGGCGAAGATTACGTTCTCGTTGAGTATCTCGGTCTTGTTGTAATTGCTCTTGTTGAGTCATAGGTATAACAGGATCAGCAGCCTGTACCATTAAAGGCATAGACAGGCTATATACACCTAAACTCAGAAGAACTAAGCGTTTTATATTCACAAAACTCTCCTATAAACATACTCTAACAACACTAATCATGACAAATTCATGAAATACGTATCATCAGAATAACACAATTAAAGTTTTTTTTGTAAAGTATAAAATTATTTTAAACATTATTCAATTAAAAACTATTAAATAATGAGTGCGATACACCCTCATTTAAATTGTATAAAATTTAAGTTTATGATAAAATTTTCATATACATTTGGTAATGTTAATCTATTCAGAACAATATAACACCTTATGGAGGTCACTTATGAAATTAAAACAGCTTATTTTATCTAGCATCGCTGTAGGTGCTTTGACTTTCACATTTGGCACAGTACAGCCTGCACAGGCAGCTATTGGCATGGAAAATCCAGGTCCTGCTATGAATCTTGAAAAGCCAGCATCTGTTACGACTGCTCATCACATCAATGTAGATGGCAAGGTTGTTGAGCCTATTAATGGTCAGCAAAATGTAATCTACGTAGATGGTCAACCGCTCGTAGCATTGCGCCAAGTGTCTGAAGCATTGGGCTATAAAGTAGCGTGGGACGAACCTACTAAAACAGCGTTGGTAGATATGAACATCGCTACATTAGCAATTCAACCAAATTCTGCAGAAGTTGTACGCCATGGCAAATTAAAGGTTATCAACCTTGATACATCTGAATCCTTCTTGCCTGCAGCTCGTAAGGTAGACGGCACTATCTTTGTAAAACCACAAGTATTCAAATTATTATTGAATGAAGTACGTGTTACAAAGGATGAAATCTTTATCGCCCCTCAACGTGTACAATTGGCATCTACTACAAATACAGAGGTATCTCACAAAAACGACCTCAGCACCTTCTTGCCGCCATCCCAAAAGGATGTAAAGAAAGTAGATCCAAAAGCGACTGAAAAACCGCTTATTAAAATCAAAAATTCGTTAGCTAAAGATACAACAACAGGCGATACAGAGTCTAATAAAAAATCCGAATACCAACGTCGAAATGGCTTAGATCGCTAATCCCTAGGCATACAACAAAAGGTCCCCAATGGACTGCTCCCCCATTAGATATAATCTTAGGGTGTACAGTCTACAAGGGACCTTTTTATTCTGTAAATGTAACTGAAATGATTATTTCAAAATCAATTATTTGCCAAAACCATAGCGGTTAAGTGCCGTATTACCATTACCATATATAGCCATGATCTTCGCCATGAAATAGTCAGCTACTGCTAGAGAGTATGCTGCAATATCATTGTAATCAGAGTATTTTGGTGCAACATTAGTCACAGTAATGTTTTCAATAGTAGTACTAGCTTTAGGAGTAGTTAATTTATTTGTAGTAGGTGCAGGATCTGTAACAGTTACTGTAGAACCCATGGCTGGATTAACATAACCTGTTGGAGTAGATACTGGTGGACGTTGGGAATCAGTATATTTGTAGCCATAAGAAGCGTCTGCTTGTTGTGGTGCTACTGTAACAGCGCCAAAAGCAAGTACAGCTGCTGCCAAAACGATAGAGAATTGTTTTGATGCTTTCATAAAAAACCTCCAAATAACATAAAAGTATTTTATCAAAAATTATGATAACGGAGATTTATTATAAACTATCTACATAAACGCACAATGAAAGAGAGTTAATATCATTTATATTTCATTTATCACTTTATTTTGATACCTTTGAAAGCATCTTTCACCCCATCCATTTGGCGTTTTACATTATCAAAGGATGCTTTTAAATCCTCAGGAGGCTTAAAGTTATCGAGATCTTTAGACGACTCAGATGCACGTTTGCTATTTTCGCCAGCTTGCTTCATGCCAGCTTTAATCCGATCCATATTCTCATCGATCTCATCGAAGGATTCGTCGTAGATGATAAAATTACTGCCCCCGTGGGACGTAATATTGAGTGGCCCCATTGTAAGCTGACCATTATCGATGCGAAGCGCATCTGTGGAAATGGTCGTAATATTCGTATTCACCTTCACATCACTAAAGGACAGATGCCGCCCCTTATTGTGAAAGTTCCCAGTAATGCTTTGGATCGGTATAAGCATATAGTGGCCTTCTCCAGACCAGAAATTACCCCACACCTCCATATCACGAGGCAAGCCTTCGCTTTTAAAGTTCAAATTAGCCGACACCGGTACAACAAATTCAGGTGTTTTAAGAGCCTCACTACTATCAAGGTCCTTTGCTATCCCTGTAATCGTATAGGCTCTTGTATCTAGATTATATACACCTTTTGCCTCTAATTTGCCACTATATACATTAGCATTAACATTTTCAAAATTTAAAATGCCATCTTGGTACGTCACATCACCCACTACGTTTTCAAAGGTAAGCGCAGGAATACGTAAAATAGGCATCGTTACACGGCCTTTAGCCAACGGTCGATTAAAATCACCAGTTACTCGCGTCAGCAAGGTCATAGCATCGTGAATATCATCGCCAAAACCAAGAGAGGCGGGGTCCACACCTTTCACATCAAACTGTAAATCTAACTGAGGCATGCGATGCTTTAACACATCCTTTAAATCAACGCGACCTTTTAGTGTCATTCCATCACCAATAGCGGTTCCACCAAACTTACCGGTTTCCATATCAATGCGAATAGCGCGCTTACTATCAAGATGGATTTTAGCCTCTACATTCTTCATCACATAGTGACGATTTTTCTGAAAGATTTCTAGCTGATTATTTCTAAGTGTAATGGTAAGGTCCAAATGTTGACCTTCCCAATTAAAATTACGAACCTTTTTAGCCAATTCCTCTTGCCGATCTTGCGTCGTCTTTTTAGGCGGCTTAGGTCGCGGCTCCACCTCATCAAGAGGCTTATTCACATCAGGTGAGGCAGGCACGAAGTCGAGCCGGTTGTTATCATCTAAATCGACTACAATGGTCGCATCATTTAGCTCGATTCCGTTTATGGCAGAAGCCTTAAAGTTACGAGTGACTACGTCCCACATATTAACGCGTATCTTACCACTGGGAACGGTGAGCAATTCACGACCTTCAGGGTCCTTCCACACCAAATCGGTAAAGGATAATGTCCCCCACGGCGTTGCAGTTAAACTCTCTACGGTTACAGAACCACGCATCATCGTTTGTCGCGCCATAACCTCGTTGAAGATAACACCCATCCCACGACTCGCTATTGTAGCCAATACAAAGAAAATAATCGCTCCAATGGCAAGAAAAGCAGCAATGCCTTTTAGGCCTTTCTTATACAATTGTTTATATTTTGTCCAATAGGAACGTATGTAATATTTCATAGCATTATTATATCATGATGCATTTATATTTTTATTTTAATGGGGCCCCAAAACATATCGGCCTGAATATTGAAAGGAGTGTCCCATTAAAATAAAATAGCTCCACTAATCTTTAAAAATAATAAGGCTATAAAGCATTATCTAGAAAAAAGAAATAGAAAAGACGAGGTTAAACCTCGTCTTTTCTATTTAATCTTTAAGATGTTATGCTTTTGCTTGTTTACCGTATTTTACAAGGCTTTCAGCTTCAATTTCTTCTTGAGTGCGATAGTCTTGAGGAATGTCAGACAAACGAATCCAGCTGCGAACTGCTTCTACTAATACGATAAGGATCATGAGGAACATGGCAGCACTGAATGCTACTAGGATCCATTTACCAGCTGGGATATAGCTGTTAAATACGTTTTCAAAGTCTGCAGCAATAGCAACGATAGCCATTAGGATACATGGAATACCTGTAACCCATGCATAGCGTTTGCGGCCAAGTCGCATAATAACTGTAGTACTTACAGCCAATGTCATAGTACCTAATAATTGGTTAGATACGCCGAATAGAGGCCAAATAATACCGATGTTACCTTGTAGAACTAGGTAGCCCCACAAGATACAAATTAAAGCTGCACAACCATATACGCCAGGAGCCCAATGTTGGTCGTTGAATTTAGGATGGAAATGACCTAATAATTCTTGAAGTAAGTAACGACCTACGCGAGTACCAGCATCGATCAAAGTCATGATGAACAAGGCTTCGAACATGATACAGAAGTGATACCAGTAACCCATCAAGTGATCCATGTTAGGCAATCTGGAGAAGATATGAGCCATACCTACTGCTAAGGATACGGCGCCACCAGGACGGTGCATCAAGTCTTCACCAACCATTGCGGACAACGCTGGCAATTCATGAACTTGAAGTCCTAACGCTTTGAAGGATTCTACTGTGGAGTTAATAGCAAAGTAATCGTCTGGATGCAATGCAGTCGCTGCGATCAACGCCATCATAGCGATGAAGCCTTCTGTTAACATTGCGCCATAACCGATAGGTAAGATTTCTCTTTCATTAGTAAGCATTTTAGGTGTTGTACCAGTTGCAATAACAGTATGGAAACCAGATAACGCACCACATGCAATAGTAATGAAGATGTAAGGGAATACAGAACCTTTCAATACAGGACCGCCACCCCAGATATAAGGAGTAACAGCTGGCATTTGGATTTCAGGCATTACGATGATAATACCGAGAGCCAAGGCGCCAATTGTACCGATTTTAAGGTATGTAGACAAATAATCACGAGGAGCGAGCAATAACCATACTGGCAATGCTGCTGCAAAGAAACCATACACGGCAAGCATAATTTCAATAGTTTGCAAGTCGTATGTGAACCAAGAAGCATATTCGCTAGCTGCGATGTTAGGACCGTAGATAATGCCTACGAAGATTAACGCTACACCAATGATAGTAGCCTCTTGGATTTTACCAGGACGCAACCATTTCAAATAAATACCAATGAAAATTGCAATTGGAATTGTAGCAAATACGGAGAAGAACCCCCATGGGGAGTTATGCAATGCGTTAGCTACTACTACAGCCATACCCGCAAGGGTGATAATCAATAAGAACAATGTAGCAAGCATCGCACCGAAACCAGCTAATTTACTGATTTCTTCGCGCGCAATATCCGCGATTGACTTACCGTCATAGCGAACTGAAGCGAATAAGATAACCATATCATGTACAGCACCAGCCAATACAGAACCGATTAGGATCCATAAGGCACCAGGCAAATACCCGAACTGGGCTGCAATAACAGGACCTACGAGAGGGCCTGCACCTGCAATGGCTGCAAAGTGATGACCAAAGGTTACCCATTTGTTAGTTGGCACGTAATCGTGACCATCGTTGTGAACCATAGCCGGCGTCGGACGATATTGGTCCAAGGTCAACACCTTAGCCGCTATGAAAGCCCCATAAAAGCGGTACGCTAAAATTAGAATACACGCGGAGGCTATAACTAAGTAAATACCATTCATAACCATATAAACACCTCCAATTGTCTTGTGTGACATGGTGTTATATAAAAATATCTGATAAATCTTTTGCACATCCATGCCACATTGGCTCTCTAAACTTTTAGTACTTACAATAATTATTGTATATCTAAACATAAAAGTGTCAATTATCGATTTCTCATTTTGAATGTACATTATGAGTTAAAAGCATAATTAAAAAGCATTCTCCGTTAATAAGAGAATGCTTTTAGCGTTTTATTTTGATAGTAATTATCTATTGTCTTACCACGATGCCTGCTGCGTGAAGTGCTTTTTTAATATCTTTTATTGTTAATACTTTATTATGTAGCAAGGCACTAGCGAGGGCTCCAGTTACATTTGTTTTTGTAAATAAATCCACAAAATGCTGTATATTCCCAGCTCCGCCAAAGGCTGTTACAGGCACATCTACAACCTCTGCCAAGGCTTGATATAATTCGATATCAAAGCCGAGACCTGTACCGTGTCTATCGATACTCGTTACCAATAACTCACCTGCACCACGGTCAACCGCTTCTTTCGCCCATTCTAAAGCATTTTTGCATTGTGCCCCCGGATCATTGGATGTGCCATGTCCATAAGCATACCACATTTTTTCAAAAGGATTATATTTTACGTCTAAGCACACGACTATGCCTTGATTGCCAAACTTCTTTGCCCCTTCTGTGATAAGGGATGGATTAGATAGTGCCGCTGTATTAATAGAAACCTTATCGGCACCAGCTTTCATAAGCTGCGTCATATCCTCCACAGACGTAATGCCACCACCTACAGTTAACGGCATAAATACCTTATCCGATGCATTGAGTACTATATCAGTAAAGGTTTTACGGGCTTCTGTTGTAGCCGTTATATCTAATAATACAAGTTCGTCCGCCCCTTGTATCTCATAACGTTCCGCACATTCAACGGGATCGCCAGCATCAACCATATCACGGAATTGCACACCATTCTGAACGCGACCATTTGCTACGCCAAGGCAAGGAATAATACGTTTCGCTAACATAGAATAGCCCTCCTATTATTTCACCGCTGCGTAGGCTTCTGTAATATTGCCAAATGTACGCAACAAGTTTAGGCCTACTACACCACTTTTTTCAGGATGGAATTGCATTCCATACACCCTACCGCGCTCCACAACGCCAGGTACATCGATGCCATAATTTGCAGTGGATGTAATAAATTCAGGGTCTGTATCTACATAATAGGAATGAACGAAATAGGTATATTGATTGTCTACATTGCTGAAAGCACTGTCTGGATGGTGCACTGTATTTTTGTTCCACCCCATGTGAGGTACACTGAGGCCAAGGTCACGAGGGATTTCTTTTACCTTGCCTGGAATAAGTCCTAAACCTAGTGTTGGACCATATTCTTCGGACTCTTCAAATAATAGCTGCATACCTAAACAAATACCTAATAATGGTATTTCTCGTTTTACCACTTCATGAATGACATCGACGAGACCACGCGCCTTAAGAACGGCTACTGCCGATGCATAGGCGCCTACACCTGGCAAGAGAACGCCATCAGCATTTAGTATAACCTCAGGATCTGCTGTTAGCACTGCATCAAGTCCGATGTAGGCCAACGCTTTCTGGACATTAAATGTATTGCCCGCATCATAATCTATAATGGCAATCATAATATACTCCTTTCAACAGCCTTAATGAGCCCCAGTCATTACTAGGGCTCGTCGTTCACGTCGTTTTCGTTATATATATTCTCTAAACAGGATACAAACTCCTGCCATTCAATTAGGTAAAAGCTAAACTCCATTCTATAGAATGAAAGTTGATATCATAAGGCGCGAATCATTAGTATATATGATATATCCCATATTGATTAATTCATGAATTGTTTTAATATACCGCGCATAACAGCTCCATCTTGAGCCATTGGAATAGTAAGTCTCAACCAACCTTCTCGTTGTCCACGGCGCACTTGATATCCTTCTTTTAGCCATGCATCGGCTAAGCCTTCTGCATCAGGTACAGCAAAGAAAATAAAGTTTGCTTCACTCTTGTAGTAGTGAATGCCTAATTCATCAAATAAGTTTTCCCATTTAGCCCGCTCTTCTGCATTTTGAGATATCGTTCTTGTTAAGAATGCTTGATCATCAAAGGCTGCTTCTGCTGCTACTTGGGATAAAGTATTGAGATTATATGGCAAGCGGATAGTTTGCATATAGTTAGCAAGCTCTAAAGGCGTCATCATATAGCCTACACGGTAATTTGCAAGACCATACGCTTTGGAGAAAGTTCGCATAATAGCTACATTTGGGAACTCATCTAGCAATGCACGTGCTGTAGGAACATCTACGGACGTAACGAAGTCAATATAGGCCTCATCGATGATAACTAATGTTTCTTTTGGTACTTTTGCAATAAAGTTACGGATATCTTCAACAGTCTCATAGGTACCTGTAGGGTTATTAGGATTACAAATCCATACGAGGCGTGTTGTGTCATCTACAGCTTTCAACAATGCGGCGAAATCATAGTGACCTGTTTCAAAATCAGCTTGGACCTCGCGAATTTCAGCGCCCTCAACGAGACCATTTAAAGCATACTCGGAGAAGGCTGGTACGCTTACCACAATGGAGTCACCCACGCTGATCAAGGTTTTATTGACCATGGCGATAACCTCATCAAGGCCTACACCGATAACGAGTTGCTCCGGTTGTACATTCCAATACGCAGCTAATTTCATACGCAAATCAGTGGCGTTACCATCAGGATAATAGTTAGCATCATTATGTGTGACATAGCTAAGGATAGCCTCACGCACTAATGGAGATGTACCATATGGGTTTTCGTTGGCTGACAAGCGCACTAATCGGTCTACCCCAAGGCGTTCCTTTACCGCTGTAGCAGGCTCCTCTGGTATATAGGGTTTCAATGTGCGAATTATCTCTTTCATAGGCTATCCTTTCTAACTATTTTCTTAACGTATATACACGCGTTCAAACTCATTTTTTGTTTATATACTCGTCTAAACTCATATGTACGTATTTCAATGCAAATACATTTATTAAAACTCATATGAACTGATGTAAGCTCATACAATAGCGTGCATTATAAATTCGTAATCTCTGGGCGATCTGTAGTCTTGCTCACTACGCCTTCACGGCTCGCAAGTTCTGCCTCAATGGCTTCGTAAGGAATATTTTTCTCTGCTAATAATACGAGCAAGTGATACAACACATCTGCTGTTTCGTAAATCAACTCTTGAGGGTCTTCGTTCTTTGCAGCGATGACAACCTCTGTCGCCTCTTCGCCTACCTTTTTCAAGATTTTATCGAGACCTTTATCAAATAAATAATTCGTATAAGAACCTTCCTTAGGTTGCGCTTTGCGGTTCTTAATAATTTCGTATAATTCGTTCAATGTTTGTTGTGCCATAACTAACTCCAATCTACATCATTAAAGAAACAGCTTGTGCTTCCTGTGTGACACGCAGGGCCTTCTGGCTTAACTTGAATGAGCAATGTATCTCCGTCGCAATCGAGGGCCATACTCACCACATGCTGCACATTGCCACTCGTGCCGCCCTTGTGCCATAGTTCTTGGCGAGAACGAGACCAAAACCACGTTTCCTTTGTTTCTAGGGTTTTGTGAAAGCTTTCTTCGTTCATCCACGCCACCATGAGCACGTCTTTTGTGTCTGCGTCTTGCACAACCGTTGGCAATAAGCCATTTCCTTTTTCAAAATCCGGTTTCATATAGTAATCCTTTAATACAAGTAATCTTTTCAAAATTCAATGTTTTGTTTAGTACCTTTACCATAGTGGAGGCATTTAAGCCGTTTACCATACTCTAATTATGTAAATTACTTTTATCGTACGGTAATTCCTCGAGCTCGTAATTCGTTTTTAAGATCAGGAATTTTAATTTCTCCAAAGTGGAAGATAGATGCAGCTAGTGCACCAGTAACGCCAGTTTGCTCGAAGAGGTCTATAAAATCTTGAACCTTGCCGGCTCCGCCAGATGCGATAATAGGTACATCTACAAAGGCTTCAATGGCCTTATATAGTTCGATATCAAAGCCAGATTTAGTGCCGTCCTTATCCATGCTCGTTACAAGCAATTCCCCTGCTCCACGAGAGACAGCTTCCTTAGCCCAATCGAGGGCTTTCCATTCGGTGCGCTTACGACCACCATGCGTATAAGCGTACCATTCGCCAGTCTCTTCGTCTGTTTTTACATCGATAGCCACTACCATACATTGGTTACCAAACTTTTGAGCTCCTTCTGTGATGAGTTCAGGATTTGCAAGAGCTGCCGAATTCAAAGATACCTTGTCGGCGCCAGCTTTCAACAAAGCCGTCATATTATCAACGCTCTTAATACCACCACCAACGGTGAGCGGCATAAATACCTGGGAAGAAATCTCTTGCACCACGTCGCGCATGGTGGTCCGTGCATCGACAGTAGCCGTAATATCTAAGAATACTAATTCGTCAGCCTGTTGCTGTTCATAGGACGCCGCAATATCTACGGGACTACCTACATCAATGAGGTTAACAAAGTTAACCCCTTTTTTAACGCGCCCATCATCCACATCAAGGCACGGAATGATCCGTTTCGCTAACATAATTCTACTCCCCACTAAGTGTTCAAGTTACCGTTGATTGTACCCGGCAATTTCCTCTAATGTAATCGTTCCTTCATACAAAGCCTTACCAACGATGCTATCCATAACGCCTTTGGCTTCAAGGGATTTAATATCTTCTAAATTACGAACGCCCCCAGACGCAACAATGCGCGCTGTAGGGAATTCTTTTTGCAAATTACCAAGCAAGTCCTCGTTAGCGCCTTGCATGGTACCATCGCGGTCCACATCGGTAACGATGAAGTACTTTGCGCCGCCTTCAACCATGGCGCCAATCAAATCGGTCATAGGTACATCAGATTGATCGAGCCAACCTTCAGCAGCGACCTTGCCATTTTTACCGTCTACACCGATGACGATGCGCTCTGCACCATATTCAGCAATCACTTGTTTGGTAAGCTCTGGATTTTTGAGGGCCACAGAGCCGAGGATAACACGGTCAACGCCTAAGCCTAAATAGAGGTCAACGGCCTCTTTATCGCGAATGCCTCCACCGATTTCAAGAATGCCTGTGAAAGCTGCACGCACTGCTTTTACAATGTCTACGTTAACAGGTTTGCCCTCCTTAGCACCGTCTAAATCGACGAGGTGTAGCGCCCCCACCTTGGCTGCTTCATATTGTTTTGCTTGGTCTACTGGATCAGGATTGATAACCGTTTCCTGTGCGAAGTCACCTTTATAGAGACGAACGCTGCGACCATCTTGTAAATCTATAGCTGGAAAAATCATAGATTCTCCTTTATTAAATGACTATATTAAATAACGCCCTTTGTAGAGTTTACCCCTTGAATATCTGGGTTAATCGTAACGGCCTTGCGCAAAGCACGGCCTGTAGCCTTAAACATGCTTTCAATGATGTGGTGCGTATTGCGACCATATAAATTGCGAACATGTAAATTCATAGCAGCACTCATAGCAAGGGCTTGGAAGAAGTCCTCTACTAGCTCAGTTTCAAAGTTTCCACCTAGAACAGGAGTGCTCCATTCGCCTTGGAATACGAGGTATGGACGGCCGCTCAAATCGATTACAACTTGTGTTAAAGCTTCATCCATAGGAACCCACGCATCACCGTAACGCTCAATGCCAGCCTTATCGCCTAAAGCTTTCACCAAGGCCTGCCCTAATGCCAGGCCGATGTCCTCCACAGTGTGGTGAGCATCTACATAGGTATCGCACTTTGCCTCTACTACAAGGCCAAAGCGTCCGTGTTTAGCCAGCAGCGTCAACATGTGGTCAAAAAAGCCAATGCCTGTGGAGATGGAGCTCGTTTGCGCCCCATCAAGGGTAAGTTCTACTTTAATATCTGTTTCTTGAGTGGTGCGTTGCACCGTACCTGTGCGTATCATAACGACCTCTATACCTCAAATCTATTTCTCAAAACGTACTTCGATGGCGCGAGCATGTGCTTCAAGACCTTCTGTACGAGCTAATGTAGTAATGTGTGTTGCCACGTCTTCTAATCGTTCTTTTGTAAATTGTGTAAAGGATGTACGTTTTACGAAATCATACACACCAAGTGGAGATGAGAAGCGTGCTGTACCACTGGTAGGCAATACGTGATTTGTACCGCCTACGTAGTCTCCCAATGGCTCAGATGCATAGGCACCAAGGAATACGGAGCCCGCATTTTGAACGAGACTCATGTAACCCATTGGGTCTGGCAATTGGATTTCCAAATGCTCTGGCGCTACTTCGTTCATGACCGTAAACATGTCTTCAACGCTATCCATAACAGCAATATAACTGTTATTTTCAATAGCTGGGCGAGCGATGCTTTCACGAGGCAATAATTTTAATTGACGTTCAACCTCATCGGATACCGCATTTGCTAAGCTTTCACTAGTAGTAACCATAATAGCGCGCGCCCGAGGATCATGTTCTGCTTGAGACAAAAGATCTGCTGCAAGGTGTACTGGATTAGCACTATCGTCAGCGATAACGCCGATTTCACTAGGGCCTGCAATCATGTCGATATCAACTTGGCCGAACACTTGGCGTTTTGCTGTGGCAACGTAAATGTTGCCAGGGCCTACGATCTTATCAACCTTTGGAATGCTTTCCGTACCATACGCAAGAGCCGCTACACCTTGAGCACCACCAACTTGGTATACTGCATCAACGCCAGCAAGTTTTGCAGCACCTAGTACAGCAGGGTTAATGCCATCCTTTTGAGGAGGTGTAACCATAACGATTTCTTTAACGCCTGCAATTTTAGCTGGCAACGCAGTCATGATAATAGTAGAAGGATACGCTGCTGTACCACCAGGAACATAAAGGCCAACGCAAGCCAATGGAATAACCTTTTGACCGCGGATGATGCCCGGTGTATCCATATCCACAAAACCTTGTTCAATTTCACGACTGTGGAACTCAGTAATATTAGCCTTTGCCTTTAACAAGGCAGCCTTCAAATCATCAGATAAGGACTCATAAGCAGCATCGATTTCCTCTTGAGGCACCTTGAAATCTTCGATGGATACACCATCAAATTTTTCAGAGTATGCCTTTAAAGCCGCATCACCATTGGTGCGAACATCGTCGATGATATCGTACACGCGACGCTCAATTTCCATGTCTGTAGTTTGTTGAGTGTAATTTCGAACGATACTAAGCATCGTATCTAATGATTCCTTATAAATTTTCATGTTTTATCCTTCTTCCTATCTATGCTCTTCGCACTATTAGTTCTATCTCTTATTTATTAATGGCTTCTGAAAGCTGGTCTATAAGTTTAAAAATAGTATTTCTCTTTTGTTTTAGCGCTAATGGATTAGCTACTAAACGAGTAGAAATCTTTTGTAACCAGTCGAAGATTTCTAAGTTATTTTCCCGTAAGGTTGTGCCTGTTTCTGTAATATCTACGATGGCATCAGCGAGTCCTACGAGAGGTGCCAACTCAACGGAGCCTTCAATTTTGATGATTTCTACATCTTGGGCACCAAAATACTGTTTTGTAATGGTTGGATATTTTGTACCGATACGCTGACGACGACCTTCTTTAGGATCATAGCCTGCAAGAGAGGCCAAGATAAATTGGCATTTACCAGTTTGTAAATCTAGCATTTCATAGCTTGTATCGTCTTGTTCATCTAGTACATCACTACCAACGATACCGAGGTCTACCACACCGTTTTTCAAGTATGTCGTTACATCTGGGCCTTTAGCGAGGATAACCTCAATAGCATCGCCCAACGGAATGATAAGCTTACGCGCCTTGTTCCGTAATGGCTCATAATCTACGCCACAGGACTCCAAGAGAGGAATAAAATCTTTCTCTACGCGGCCCTTTGTAAGAGCGATACGCAATTTACCATTATCTTGATTGTTGCTTTCACCATTCAAAGTTACATCGGTCAACACGTCGATGTTGAAAGCCATCCCAACCGCAGGCATTGGTGTACCATCAAAGCTAGATAACAAGCCGTCATAACGACCGCCGCTGACGATGTATTGGGACACGCCATCCACATAGCCTCTAAATGTGAGGCCTGTATAGTAGGATTGAAGCGGCTCAGTAGAGACGTCGATGCGAACCTGCTGGCCTGTTTGAGCCACTTGGTTCGCCATATCTACGAGATTATCTAAAATACGTTGCGCCGCTGCAGGCAAGATGATTTTGTTGAGCTCATCCTTGATATCTTGTACCGTACCAAATAAACGAGGCCATACAGTCAAGAATGGATATAACGCACTATTTTTAAAGTCGGAAATCAACTCGTTATAACGTGGCAAGTATTTAGTAAACAAAGCATCGAGGAGCTCAGATTTTTCTTTATCACTAAGACCAAGTGCATCAGTAATAGCGCGAGAGAAACGAGCATCCCCAATTTCTAATAGCAAATTGTTACCGAGCTGCGTTTCGTTTACCTCTTTAATGATGGCAAAGCACTCTTGCTCGGCTTCAATGCCTTCATAGCCGACCAGCTCAATGCCGCCTTGTGTTACTTGGTTCACATCACCGCGGTGCTTTTTATTTTTCATGAACACATCGCCTAAATAGTAGAACGTACGAGGCAATTCAATATTGGTAGTCGCCAAGAAACGACCGATTGGCATGGTCAAATCAGGACGAATTACGACGGACTCATCAGAACTATCCATGAACTCGTACATATGCTGACCGCGCCCCATTGCATAGCCATTAAATACATCCTTGTACTCCACAAGAGGTGTAGAGATCTTTGTGTATTGGCGGCTACGACATAGACCGAGCACATATTGGCTCACATCATCCTTGCGCTCCGCTACGGCCCCTATATCATCACGGAACCCCGTAGGTAATTGCTGCTGTATCATCGTAAACATCCTTTCTATCATTTCATTTCTCATATCTGTGAAAGCATCATATAATCAGTTTCAAACGAGTTGAATGGCTTTCATTTATCTATGAGAAAAAATTTACCTATATCGATACTTTTCTATTTTATCGCTTTATCTAACTAAAGTATGAAATTATAATATAACGGTTCTATAGAATTGTCAATAGAACCGTTATGATTTCACGTTATTAATATAAAGATAATCCGCCTATAGTTTATATTCTTTTATAGATGATAGTTACATACATATATTTAAGGATTAGTTTTGACTTTGTAACGATAGATATATAGACTTATCAGCTTCATCTAAGTCTTCAATTTTATACTTCGTTTTAGTATCACTAAAATGATAATACTTCCGAACATGATCCAATAAAGCATTAGACTCTTGGTTTTGTTTGGAGAGAAATAGAACACAATTCATATTATTATCAAAGACAATCATATTATCCTTACATAATAAGTATAGATACGAGCTGCCAGCCTTATCTTTCTCTACAAAGGCATCAAAGAAATAAGGAAATTTAGAGTTAGAGAAACTAGTATCAGATACAATAAATTGGCTACCCAATTTGCTAATATGAATTTCATTCTTAGGCCCAAACTCTAAAACTACACTACGGCCAACCAGCTCATCTGATGATGGTTCATGATAAAACATATAAGCTACAAAAGCTGTTATCAGGGTAATCAAAATGATCAGATAAAATAATAATTTTCTCATTAATCTAGCCCCAAATTCGTCCTATGTCTGCTATGCTATGCGCATCAGAGCCTAGTACAAATGGTACCCCAATGATAGCAGCCATGCCTTGAATAAAGCGGCTTGGGTACATTTCACGGCAGTCTGGTTTAAAGAAGCCACTCATGTTGTAGTCTAGTTCGCGCCCTTGTACGCGCATGATATGCAAAATATCGCTCACTACCTGCGCATTGCGGCGATCCAAGTGACGCTCAAAGCCAAAGTGGTGTTGGTATTTCTTAATCAAATCAAAGTGACCAATTCGTTTTGGCGTATATTCGCCAAGGTCAGCACGCACTGCTTGGCGCACGGTGGAGTAATATTTGTAATATAACTCATATTGCTTTTGAATCCATGGACCAAAGCCCTTTTCAAATTCTTCAGGGCTATAGTCTAAGCAATAAAAGGCATTATTAACGCCTTCCATGAAGTGAACAGACAAAATATTGTCATCTGTTAATGGACCATAACGGTCGAGGAACTCTTGAATATCTGTCTCAAAGCCTGGAATGTAATCCACCTCAAAGCCGAGGGAGATATCGATATGCGTGCCGTAAGCACGTTGCAATTGACGACCTAATTCTAAGTAGGTATCTACTTGGTTCAATTTCAAAGACGCTGTGTCATAAGCCTTTTGGTCACCACCGTATTCAGCTGCAAAAGCCTTTGGCAACGGCGCGTGCTCTGTAAGGCATACCTTTTCAATGCGCAACTCGATGGCCTTTTCAATCATCAATGCAGTTCGATCCCCACTACCATGGGGACACAATTCTGTATGCACATGACCATCTACAAGACGGCTGCGATACTTGCTGTATCCAACGAACTGCCGTTCATCTTTCATGTTCATTCAATCACCCTATTCGCCCTAACCCATGACGAACCCTTATCTATCATCTGTACATTATTAGTCTTTACTTTAATATCTACGTTTTATTATACCAATAATGCGTATGTTTCGGTATCCTGATATTTACCATGTTTGAAACCAACCTGAGGTGTTAGCCCACAATAAGTAAATCCAAAACGCTCGTGTAATGCCGTGCTCGCTGCATTCCCTGCAGTAATAACAGACACCACCGTATGCAATGTATCCGTTTCTTTTGCGTGGTCTAAAATATGGGCCATCAACTTAGATGCCACACCTCTGCCTCTATATTCTTGATGAATGTAGATAGATAATTCGACAGTACTTTTGAAAGCATCCTTTGTTCTATATGGTGAAAGCGATGCATAGCCTACAACTACATCATCTATAAGACCTACAAAAATGCAATGCTCTGAAGTTTGATGAGCCTCATACCACTCCTGCCACTCTAACAACGTACGCGCCTCAAGATCAAGCGTTGCTACACCGTTCACAACCTCGTAGTTATAAATATCTAAACAAGCTGCGATATCATCCTTTGTAATTGGTCGAATTACTAATTCACTCATAAGAATTCCTCAAAATTGTGGGTATCCAAAATCCGGTATCCGAAACTAAAATTATTTATATATTATATCTATATAACATAATATATAAAAATAACGCTAATACGCAAGAAAAAGGACGAGCTGCAACTCGTCCTTTTGTTATATTGTAGGCAATATTTTGTACGCTTTACTACCAATTAGTAGTATACCATAAATAAATGTACAAAAGATAAACAAAAGACACCTAGAAATTTGGCCATTTCCAGGTGTCTTTTCAGGTGTACCAATTGAGGCACCCCATACTCTTCAAGTTAATTATAACACAATTAACTCTATAAATTTGTCTAATTTATTCATTACACAATAACAAATAGTAGTATTGTAATAACAATCAAAGCACCAATTACTGCGTAGTCCATAGTTTTCAATCCTACAGATGCAGCAAAGCTATGTGTTGGACCACCAAAGCCACGTAGTTCTAGAGAGAGCGCCATTGTTTCGGAGCGGCCCAAGGATTTTAAGAGCAATGGTTGAATAACAGATGCATAGGATTTGATGCGTTTAATGAAGTTGCCTTCTAAGGATAAACCACGGCACGCTTGTGCCTCTTGTACAGCATGGCTTTCAGCAATGAAGTCAGGTACGAAGCGAAGTGCAGCAGTGAACATAAATGCATATTCATAAGGAATTTTGCATTGTGTTACGAGAGCCGCTGTAAGATCTTGCAATTTTGTAGTTGCTAATAAGCAGATGAATACAAGTGTCATGGCGAGCATACGCAAGCCAGATACGATAGCGGATGTTACATCGCCACTGCCGAGGAATTGAACAATGCCAAGGAATACGGCAAAGCTAGTCAATGCCACTACGGCCTTACGTTGTTTGATCAATAAACCTGCTACAAATAACACGACAAGTTCTACAACGACTAAGGCCAATAGAGATTGCCAGTCGCGTAATAGAATGGCCCACACGGATACAGCGAGGGTCATCAAGATTTTTGTTAACGGTACTAAACGTTCCATATGTCCCTCCTATTTCCCGCTCAACTGAGCCACTAACTTAGATTTCAATTCATCCATGGATTTGCAATAGCCTAGAGATGGTACCGCTAGTGAAAGTTCCACACTTGGCGGTTTTGTAAGGCCTAGGTCTTGCAGTTCATCTGTAGATTTCTTGAATAATTCTTCTGGATTGCCATCGAAGGCAACTGTTTGGTTACCCATGATAAGCGCACGGCTACATTCGCTAGCCATGATTTCCATATCATGTGTAATGAGAAGGATCGTAATGCCTTCTTGATTGAGTTGGCGCAATAACGCTAACAACTCTTTAGTTTCCTTACCATCTTGACCACTTGTTGGTTCGTCGAGGATGAGGATTTTAGATTGCATCGCTAATGCAGAAGCGATAGCAACGCGTTGCTTTTCGCCGCGGCGCAATGTTGGAGGATACGCATCACGCAAGTGAGCAATACCTGTGCGTTCCAACACTTCGTCGACGATTTGTTTCACTTCGGATTTACTACGGCCCAAAGACTCAGGGCCAAAAGCAACCTCTGTCGCTACAGTAGGTCTGAACATTTGGCGATCCGGTTGTTGGAATACATAACCGATGAATTGACCACGTTTAGATGGTGGCATAGACGTAATATCTGTGCCGTTATAGTACATGCGGCCTTCGCTAGCCTTTTCAAGGCCTACGAGCAAACGAGTAATCGTCGTTTTACCACAACCATTACGACCACCGATGGCAATATATTCGCCACCTTCGATGGTGAAAGTCACATCTCGGAAGATGTCTACGGATGGCACATAGCCAAAGCGGATATTTTCAACCTTAAGCATGAGCGCCACCGTCCTTTCCTTGTACATCATCAACGCGTTGAATTGGTTGTTTATTTACTACTGTATTGGATTGATTAGTAGAATTTTCTACTGTTTTAGATTGATTTACTCTAGAGTTGCTTTCACCATGCACCTCAGTTTGGATGGCGTGAGCCATTTCAATTTGGTGCAAGCCCTTGATAGCAGACTCGATGCTAAGCCAAGGCTCATCGCTGTGGAAGCCCGCTTGTTCAAGTTCCATATACGTAGTGAACACGGATGGCAACGCATCAACGTGAATATTGTGTTCGTACATGTAACGAAGCGTAGTTGGTACATCGTCGTCACATGCAATAGAGCCATCCACCATGAGAGCCATGCGGTTTGCATACGGCAATACAGCGTGTAAGTCATGGTCGATAACGACAACGGTAATACCGTGTTTCTTGTTCAAATCACCTACGAGGCGATATAATTCGGCAGTCCCATCTGGGTCAAGGGAGCTCGTTGGTTCATCGAGAACAAGAACAGTTGGGTTCGTAGCCAATACGGAAGCAATCGCCAAACGTTGGCGTTGACCACCGGATAGACTAGTAATTTTGCGATCTTCTAAGCCGATAAGACCAACTTGTGCAAACACCTCTTCAGAACGTGCTTTGATGGTTTCACGGTCATAACCGCGATTTTCCATGGCAAAGGCCACTTCTTCACGAACAGTCATCGTTACGAGTTGTGTATCGTAATCGGCAAGAACTACACCGATGTGATTAGCCAATTCAGGAATTTCCATTTGCGTAGTCGCTTTACCATCTACGAACACCATGCCTTCAAGGCGACCGCCGTAGAATTTAGGCACAGCCCCTACCATAGCCATGCAAAGAGTACTTTTACCACAACCAGCAGGACCAGTCACAACGAGGAAGTCCCCATCATGTACGTCGAGATTGATGTTTTCAAGAGACGGTGTAGTCGCCTTTGGATGGTAGTAATTTACGTGCTCAATAGAAATTTTAGCTTGGCGCTCAGGCAAGATTGTCATATGACTATGGTCAGACGTCAATTGATCCGCACTTGGCAACATGCCGCGTTTAGAGAATAAACGTTGCGCCGGAATGTATAAAATTGGCGTAATAGCGCCATTCAAAGCACCTACGATAAGTACCAATGGCCACATGCCGTACATGTATACATTATTAGGCAAACCAAGCACTTGCCATAAGAGGGTAACGAAGATACCACCAGATACAACAGTCGCTAAGAAACCAGATACGATTGGTGTTAAATCGAAACCACCGATCTTACGGAACTTCATAGACAACATTGCACGTGTTACGAGAGCCGCTGTCAACGCACCACCTGGTTCAGACAACAAGTTACCATAAGGAAATGCTGACTTAGACGTCAATACGTTAATGAGGGCCGCTACAAGGCCAATCCCCAATGTTTGGCTCAAACTAGGACGTGTCAATAAAATAGCTACGCAGTACGTAGCAATTGTCCAGTTCGGCGTTACCCCAGCCACACTAGGGCTCACCAAATGCAATATCGTGCCCAATGCGAGCATCAATGTGCTGACAGTAACCCATCTAAACTGGCCACCCTGCACATGCGTGTACACAAGATCTTGAATCCGTTCCATAAATAGCCTCTTTTCTAAAAATGAATATATAGTGTTTATTGTAACATTCTTCGAGGACTTTTGCACGCACTAGCAGATTGTATAACGTTCAAAACTTCTAATGACTCTATTGGTCACCTAGGTGACTATTAGTCACTTTTCTTTATAATACAATTAATATACGATACTACTAGGAGCCAATTAACGTGTGTTGGTTCATCTCCTTCGTACATTGAAAGGAGATGGTGATATGACTGTATTTGAAGCCATATCATTGATGATTGCGTTCGCAACATTAGTCGTTCTTATTGTAAAATAAGAATGACCTAACACCCCAAATGGGACGTTAGGCCATTTCTCATTTTCCAATTTTTCAGGAGATGAGCCTAACGCATTCCAGAACGTTAATTGGCTCTTCTTGTTTTGTATTATACCACATCTAATTTTATTTTACAGCTCATAAAACTAGCCTTCTCTATAATTAAATTTATATTCTCACTTTCTCGTCATATAGTTGTGATATAATGCATACAAATACTTATGCCTAGGACATCGGAGGTCTATATGTACAAATATATTACAATTTTAGGGGCCGCAGGCCAAATTGCACAAAAGTTGACTGCTACATTATTAACATATACAGATATGCACCTTACATTATATGGTCGCCAATTGAGTACTCGTTTGCATCCAGAGATTTTAGAGCATGAACGGGTTACTGTCATCGAAGGTTCCTTCCAAAACCCTGCTAAATTAGAGGAAGCGGTAACAAATGCAGAGATCGTATTTGTAGGCGCTATGGAATCTGGCAGCGATATGGCGGCTATTGTGAAAGCATTGAGCCGTAAAAACGTACGCCGTGTTATCGGCCTTTCTATGGCTGGTCTTTCTGGCGAATTCCCTGCAGCACTTGAAAAATGGACCTTCGACAGCTTGCCTATTAGCTATGTTCAAGGCGAACGTCAAGCACGCAATGTGTTGCGCGAATCTAACTTAAACTACACAATCTTACGCCTCACATGGCTCTACAATGATCCGGAAAACACAAATTATGAACTCATCCCTGAAGGCGTTCAATTTAACGATGCCCAAGTTACACGGGAAGCTGTAGTAAAAGCCATCTTCGACATCTTACATGTAGATGATGAAACCCCATTCCACCGCGCAAGCATCGGTATTGGCGAACCAGGCACACACTACGACAAACCAAGCTTTCACTAATATATAACTATATTAATTCTTAAATAATAAGGTATATCCAAAATCTAATCGGTACATTTTTACTCATGTAACATAGATTTTGGGTATACCTTTTCTTATTCCCATATTTTATAGTTATTTATATAGATAAAGTTGCTTATTTACGCTATACTAATAAATGATTAAGTTATACTAATAGATATGTGAAAGTAAACGCCTATGCGGTTATCGATACCATTTATATATACATTTCTCCGCATAAAATATCAGGAAATATATGTATAAAAATTAACGATATCCATTTTTAGTCCCACTTAGGGCTGAGGCTGATTAAGGAGTTATTATGAATCACATTGTTGTTATTGGTAGTTGCAACATGGATATTGTAGTGCTCGCGGATAAACGTCCGGCGGCAGGCGAAACAATCATGGGCAACGAATTGCACATCGCCCACGGCGGTAAAGGTGCAAACCAAGCGGTAGCTGCCGCTCGCCTCGGTGCAGAGGTTACTATGGTAGGTTGCATCGGCGAAGATGCATACGGCCAAATGATCTTAGATAATCTAAAAGAAAATTTCATCAATACAGATTACATCGTTACCGTGCCGAATACTACAACGAGTACAGCCCACATTACATTAGCTGAAGGCGATAACAGCATCATAGTCATTGCAGGCGCCAATGCTAAGGTAGACAAAAACGTTGTAGATAACGCTTGGTCTGCTATCGAGCAAGCGGATCTCGTAATGGTGCAAAACGAAATTCCTATTCCAACCATCGAATACATCGTTCGTCGTTGCCACGAGGCTAATGTGAAAGTCCTCTTAAATCCAGCTCCAGCGGCGGATCTAAATCCAGAGTGGTTAGAATTGGCAACCTATATTACGCCAAACGAGCATGAGCTATCTGCCCTCTACCCTAGTCAATCTACTGAGGAAACATTGTTAGCTAACGAAAATAAAATCATCGTTACCCTTGGTAGCAAGGGCGTAGGTTATGCAGATAATGGCGAAATTCACACTGTATCAGGCTTCAAGGTCGAACCAGTAGATACAACAGGCGCAGGCGATACCTTCAACGGGGCCTTTGCAACAGCAATCGTCAATGGTAAAAGCTTAGCCGACGCATTGCACTACGGCAATGCAGCAGCAGCCCTCTCCATCCAACGTTTGGGCGCTCAAGGCGGTATGCCTACAAAGAACGAGGTTGCTGCATTCTTGGCTGAGAATTAACATATTGAACAGATAAGGAGTTTACCATGCAACGACACGGCATTTTAAATAGTCATATCGCTAAGGTGCTTGCTGATTTAGGTCACACAGATACAATTTGTATATCCGACTGCGGTTTACCAGTACCTGAAGGAGTTCAAAAGATTGATTTAGCCTTAGATTTTGGTGTACCAAGCTTCGAGCAAGTAGTTTCCATCATCGCTAAGCATATGAAATCCGAAGCAGTTCATGTGGCAAAAGAAATTAAGGAAAATAATCCTGAAGCTTATGACTTCTTGGAGTCTACCTTCCCATCCAATCAATATGAATGGATTGAAACGAGCCATGAAGCTTTCAAAGAAGCAACAAAACAATGCAAATGCATTATTAGAACTGGTGAAGCATCTCCGTATGCGAACATTATCTTGCGCGCCGATTGTATTTTCAGCGATCGTCCCTAGAGCAATAGATTAACTGACCCTTAAATCTATTACATACATTAGAGATACTTTCACCAATCATATAGGAGTAGTTATGGAAATTGTTATGTCAGGCATTGCAAAGGCATTTGGTACGAACCAAGTACTGCGCGATGTAAGTATTACCCTTAAGGAGGGCGAGGTTCACGCCTTGATGGGCGAAAATGGCGCCGGCAAGTCCACCCTCATGAATATCCTTACGGGCATTCACAAGGCAGACGCTGGTAAAATCACCATCGACGGCGTAGAGCGGACCTTCCCGAACCCGAGAGAGGCTGAACTAAACGGTGTGGCGTTCATCCACCAAGAGCTCAACATTTGGCCAAATCTAACATTGTTAGAAAATCTATATTTAATGAGACCCAAGCGCAATAAATTCGGTATGCTCGATAAAAAAGCGATGCTCGCTGAGGCAGAAAATACATGCCACGAACTAGGCATCGAATTGCCGCTCACAACGGAAGCAGGCCTTTGCTCCGTCGGTCACCAACAGATGACGGAAATCCTTCGTATCTTGATGTTAGATGCCAAGGTTGTCATCATGGACGAACCGACAGCAGCCCTCACAGAGCGTGAAACGGCGACATTGTTCAAAATGATGCGCAAAATGAAAGCCCGCGGCGTGGCTATCGTATATATCTCTCACCGTATGGAAGAGGTATTTAGCGAATGCGATACCATCACGGTTATGCGTGATGGTCATACCATCATTACAAAACCAACGGCTGAGATTTCTGTAGACGAAGTAGTACGCCACATGGTAGGTCGTTCTATCGACGAGTTCTACCCTGCTCGTACTACAACGCCAGGCGAAGTTGTGATGAGTGTTGATAACCTTAAACCAGAAGGCTTCGACAACGAAATTTCCTTCTCCTTGCGCAAAGGCGAAATCCTCGGCGTAGCAGGCCTTATGGGCGCTGGCCGTACAGAAATCATGCGCGCCATCTTTGGTGTAGATAAACACAATGGCGGTACCGTAACTGTTAACGGCTCCGTTCTGAACTGTAAAAAACCAGAAGATGCCATCAAAGCTGGCATTGCTTTCATCACAGAAAATAGAAAGAGCGAAGGCTTGATCCTCGATTTCTCCATTGGTTCCAATATTACATTGCCGAACCTTGGCGAAATTTGTCCATCTCATGTACTTGATAGCGGCAAGCTCAATTCCTTTGCTGACGAATTGTCTAAAAAGCTAGGCGTTAAAACACAATCTATTCACGAACCGGCATCGTCCCTCTCTGGTGGTAACCAACAAAAGGTGGTTATCGCGAAATGGGTTGGTAAAAAGCCATCTATTATCATCATGGACGAACCGACGCGCGGTATCGACATCGGCGCAAAACGTGATATTTATGATTTAATGAACGAATTAACGAACGATGGTGTGTCCATTATCATGGTGTCCTCTGAGTTACCTGAGGTGCTAGGCATGAGCGACCGCGTTATGGTCATTCATGAAGGTCGCGTAGCAGGTATCTTGGATCGCAGCGATGCAACACCGGAATCGATTATGACATTAGCCACAGGAGGACAATAATGGACAGCAAAGCGCTACAATATGTAAAAAAATTAGGCCCCCTCATCGGCCTCATCCTATTATTTATCATTATCTCTGTCATGAACGACAGTTTCCTAGAATTCTCTAACTTGCGTAACTTATTGCGCCAAGTATCCATCAATGCAATCATCGCCTTTGGTATGACCTTCGTCATCTTAACAGGCGGTATCGACTTATCCGTTGGTTCCATCCTCGCCCTCTCTAGTGCAGTTATGGCCAACCTCATCGTAACTGGTACTGACCCTGTATTGGCTATCGTATTAGCAGCCGGTGCTGGTCTTGTATTGGGCGGTATTAACGGTCTCGTTATTACCTATGGCCGCGTAGCTCCATTTATCGCTACCTTGGCGACCATGACAATCTACCGTGGTGCGACGCTAGTATTCACAGACGGTAACCCAATCTCCGGCCTTACACAAGATCCTCTATTCCACGGCTTTGGCCAAGGGGATATTGCAGGCCTTCCAGTTCCAGCCATCACAATGTTCCTAGCTTTCATCGCCCTCTGGTTCGTATTGAGCCGCACATCCTTAGGCCGTAAAACATACGCCGTAGGTGGCAGTGAAAAGGTTAGTTACATTGCTGGTATCAAGATTGACCGCGTTAAAATCTTCGTGTATGCCTTGACTGGTATGCTCTGTGGTATCGCTGGTGCAATCATCACTTCCCGTCTTAACTCTGCACAACCTACAGCAGGTGCAGGCTACGAACTTGACGCTATCGCAGCGGTAGTTCTTGGCGGTACAAGCCTTGCTGGTGGTCGTGGTCATATCGTTGGCACATTAATTGGTGCCCTAATTATCGGTACCCTCAACAATGGGTTAAATATTCTCGACGTTTCCAGTTTCTATCAACAAGTTGTAAAAGGTATTGTTATTTTACTGGCTGTTCTTGCAGACCGTAAGAAAGCCTAGGAGGTTCCTATGAAAAAACTATTGTTACTGTTGGCGATGGCCGTTATGGTTATCGGTCTTGTAGCAGGCTGTGGTAAAAGCGCTGATAACGGCGGCGACAAAAAATCCGGCACTATCGGCTTCTCTGTTTCCACATTGAACAACCCATTCTTCGTAACTATGAAGGAAGGCGTTGAGGCTCAAGCTAAAGCACTTGGTCTTAAAGTTAAAATCGTTGATGCTCAAAACGACCCTGCAAAACAAGCAAACGATATTTCCGACTTGCTTGAAAGCGGCGTTTCTGTATTGATCATCAACCCTGTAGACTCTGCAGCTATCTCTACTTCCGTAGAAGCAGCAAATGCTAAAAACATTCCTGTAATCACTGTTGACCGTTCTGCTGATAAAGGCAAAGTAGTTGCTCACATCGCTTCCGATAACGTAAAAGGTGGCGAAATGGCAGCTCAATTGATTGCTGACAAAGTAGGCAAAGCTGCAAAAGTAGCTGAAATCGAAGGTATCCCTGGTGCTTCCGCAACTCGTGAACGCGGCCAAGGTTTCCATAACGTAGCTGACAAAGATTTAACAGTAGTAGCAAAACAAAGCGCTGACTTCGACCGCACAAAAGGTTTGAACGTAGCAACAAATATCTTGCAAGCTAATCCAGACGTACAAGCTATCTTCGCTCATAACGACGAAATGGCATTGGGCGCTATCCAAGCAGCTAAATCCGCAGGCAAAACAATCTTTATCGTAGGCTTCGACGGTACTGCTGACGCAGACAAAGCTGTTCAAGACGGCACATTGGCTGCAACAATTGCTCAACAACCAGACCAAATGGGTAAAATCGCTATCGATACAGCTCAAAAAGTTATCAAAGGCGAAGCTGTAGAAGCTAAAATCCCTGTAGATCTTAAAGTTGTTAAAAAATAATTGTATATAGAAACTGGGTACAGAAAAAGAGTCGCATCTTAAAGACGCGACTCTTTTTATTTCGGCTCTCGTTCCAAAAATGCTTTGAAGAACCCAATAAACGTTGGTATTTACAATATTTTCTTAAAGAATATGGTCGTATGTACCTTCCCAGGTAGTTGTGTTCGTTTATATTCTTTAAAGCCAAAGCCTTCATACATTTTGGCAAGCCATGGGTGTTCTGCAGCAGTGCCTAGTGTTACGGCTGGTGTTTTATATACGTTGCGCAACAGGTCTTCTGCTTCAGCAAGGACCTCACGAGCATAGCCCTTCCCCTTGTGTTCAGGGGCTGTCACGAAGTGTGCAATGTGCGGATATACGTCTGGTGTAGCCTTTGGGATCCAAGGCATACGGAATGAAATAGAACATACCAAGGAGCCATCTACGTAGAGACCAAATACAGGATATTTTATGATCCACGCACGCGACTCTTCTTGGCTAAAGTTGATAGCATCAAAGGATATAGGATAGTTCTTATTCTCTGCATAGCCCGCAATCAACACCTCGTGGTACTCCGCCGCATCATCTACGGTTAATTGTCTAAATTCTTTCATTATGTACCTCGTTTATAACGCTGCGCTATCTAGAGGTTGTTCGCTATCTAGTGTAAGGTAACGGCTCAAGAATTTGCGTGTACGTTCTTCTGTTGGATGTTCAAGGACAACCTTAGGGTCCCCTTGTTCTACGATGACGCCGCCTTCCATGAATACGACTTGATCTGCGACTTCTTTGGCAAAGCCAATTTCGTGAGTTACGATAATCATCGTAACCTTGAGCTCTTTAGCAATCTTGCGAATAACGGCTAATACTTCACCTACCAGCTCTGGATCGAGAGCAGATGTAGGTTCGTCAAAGAGGATAACCTCTGGGTCCATCGCAAGGGCACGAGCGATACCGATACGTTGTTGTTGACCACCGGAAAGTTGTACTGGATAATAATCATCATAGCCTTCCATGCCTACTTCCTTGAGGAAGCGTTGAGCGATTTCACGGGCTTGAGATTTTTTCATCTTTTTAACCGTTACAAGGCCTTCCATGATGTTTTCAATAACTGTTTTATTAGAGAACAAGTTATAAGATTGGAATACCATGGATGTGTTACGGCGGACGTTTAAGATTTCCTTATTAGATGCTTTATGTAAATCTACAGAAATATCATTTAACTGCATGGTCCCTGCATCGGCCTTTTCAAGGAAGTTAAGCGTTCTAAGGAACGTCGTCTTACCACTGCCGGATGGGCCAAGGATAACTGTTACAGATCCCGTTGGCACATGTAGGTCAATGCCCTTTAAAATTTCACGGTTCCCGAAGGATTTGTGAACTTGTTTAATATCTATCATAATGCATTACCTCGTTTATATTTGCTTGCATAGATTTCTAAACGATGGAAGATAAACTCAAAGACAATCCCCATCGCCCAGAATAGACCGGCTACCACGATGTAGGCCTCAAAATATTGTGAATTTTCCTCTGTATATAACTTTGCAGCACCAAATAGTTCAATAACGGTAATAACGAATACAATACTAGTACTCTTCATGGTATTAAGGAACTGGTTAGTAAATAGGGGCAACGCAAAGACTGTCGCTTGTGGCAATACAATGCGACGGAACGCTTGGAACCAAGTCATGCCGATGGCTTGAGCCGCTTCCATTTGCCCTTTCGGTACAGATTGTAAAGCAGCCCGGAAGATTTCACTCAAATACGCCCCTGTGTGTAAGGTTAAGCCTACAACGGCTACGAAGGTAGCAGGCACCTTTTCAAAAGGCACATGCACGCCCGTTTGATCCTCTACGGCGAGGAATAGAATTGGCAAGCCATAGTACACGAGGTATAAGAGAACCATGTTTGGAATACTACGGCACAATAATACGTACAAGTAGCTGAGCTGACTGAGCACAGGTACTTTGTTTTGTTGTAGCACGCAACTTAATAATCCTAGGATTGTACCCAAACCAACGCTGAGGAAGGTAATCATGAGGGTTACTTTCACATAAGGAATGACAGCAAAGAAGGTGCCATAAATATAGGTTGAATCAATTATATGTCCCATACGCCCCTACTCCTCACTGATCAAAATGCGTTGCGTTTCCTTGCCCGCAACGGTAAAACGTTTTTCAAGCAATCGGCCCAAGAGGGACACGATAATAATTAGAATGCCATAAATGATGGCTGCATCAACGAATAATTCAAGGTAGCGCTGACTATTACCGCCCATGAGGTCCGCCTTACGCATCATATCCACAACGCCGACGTTAAAGATGAGCGCTGTCCCTTTCAACATGCCGATAACGAGGTTCGTCAACGGTGGAATGCTCATGGTGAAAGCCTGCGGCAAGATGATGCGCACATAGCTTTGGAGCTCGGTCATACCAAGACTTTTAGCGGCTTCCTTCTCACCAGGAGCCACCGCATCGATACTGGAGCGCATAATTTCAGCGCTATACGCTGCGATATGTAAGGTAAATACGGCGTATACGAATACGAGGCCTGACACATTTTTCATGTTAAGCCCCATATGGGACATGATTTCTGGTACCCCAAAGTAAATGAGGAAGAGCTGTACCAAGAACGGCGTACCGCGCATAAAGGAGATAAATACGATAAATAATTGGTTTAATACTGGAACCTTCTTGAGGCGAATGATGGCTATAATAGAGCCCAAAATAACACCTAAGATGGCAGAAATAACGGTAATGAGCACCGTTACGTGCACATAATTCAAGAGCTGTGGAAACGCTTGGATCATGTAGGACACATCAAAATACTTGCCCACAATAGCACCTCGCTTCTAGACATAATAGAATAAGGCCGCCAAGGCGGCCTATTCGTTATTTTTGTGTTGGATCGAATGTGTAATCCCCACCAAGATATTGTTCAGAAAGTTTTTTCAACGTACCATCAGCACGCATTTCTTTCATTGTTTTATCGATTTTTTCGTTTACTTGTTTCATGTCATCTGTACGTTTAGACAAGAAGTACGTTGGTACTACTGCCAATACATCGCCTACGGCTTTGAGTGGCAAGCCACGGTCTTTAATAGCAGAGTTAATAACGTATTCGTACTCACCAGCTGCATCGGCACGGCCTGTAGCAACGAGGTTCAATGTTTCAGCACCCGCTTTATCTGTATAGATAATGTCGATTGGTGGATTTGCTGTTTCATTGAATTGTTTTACTAATTCGTTGAACTCAGAGGATGTAGTAACGGCAATTTTTTTGCCTTTCAAATCATCTAATTTAGAAATGTCATTGCGGTCGTTTTTAACTACTAATTTACGTGTAGAGTAGTTGTTCGGTTCATTTGTGTAGTAGTATTTTGCTTCACGAGTTGGGTTACGACGCATTTGGTTAGCGATCATATCCACTTGGCCTGCATCCATCGCTACGAAAGCAGCATCAACGGCCATCGGTTTGAAGGTGAAGTGAAGGTCTGGATTACGACGTTCAATTTCTTTCAACAATTCTACGTCAAAGCCTGTAAGGTTGCCGTTATCATCTGTGTAGGAATACGGGCGAACTGTACCGCGTGTAGCTACGTTAATCACTTTCGCATCAGGATTTACCTTTGCGTCCTTAGATGTATCATCGCCACAACCAGCAACAACGAGCACGCCTAGTGCCAATGCGCCGATGGCGAATAATTTCGTCAATTTCTTTGTATTAAACATGTAAAACTCCTTCTTTTCGCAATGTTTGCAGGAATGGTTCCACCTCATTGGTATGGGTTAAAGCCTCAATCATTCTATCTATTTGATCAGCCTTTAATGTAAGGCCTAATTTAATGCGTATATCCTCCAAGGTAAGAGGATTATTCGGCGATCCTTTCGGATTGTTCACCGTTTCTGTGAAAGTATCACCATTTTTCAAGGTAACGGTTACTTTCGTAATCCGCTCCGTTTGGGATACCTTCGGTAAGTCATAGACACGCTCTATACGCGACATATAGTCCCGTACTGATTGGTCTATGGTATCTATCTTAAATAGTTCATCCTGTACGGCCCCATACGCGAGGACTTGGTACACAACATACTCTATGGAAAACTGCCCTTCTCGACCTGTTGTTGGAGATGTATAGCGCAATGCCGCATCAGCGCCAGGTGGGAAATGAACAGTAACTCTATCTATATCATCCCAAAGGGAAGAAACGAGGGTGGCACATAGTCTACGTTTACCTTGCTCCTCTGCATCTGGTGAAACGTTGTAGTGCTTAGACACATACGAAGAAGATGTAGTAAATATTCTATGTGCCACGATTTCTGCTGCTTCAGCGCCACAAATGGCTGCTGAGCAATACGGGTGGACTTTCATCCATAAACCAGGATCAATGAGTTGCCCTGGCGCTAGCCAACGACTAGCGATGTCATTTGATGTAACAGTAATATTACCGATGGTCTTAAACCAACCCCGTTCAGGATCAAATGATTTTGTACTTGTTTGAAGTGATGTATGTTGTAACAGTTCGTAAGCCCATACGCCATTGCGTGCTGCTAGTCCCGCATGGAGAGGCTTACCATCTGTACCACTTTGAAAGAACATGCCCGCCGATTGAGTAGCAGCCAGAGACAGGAGCTGAGCCAAGCTTTCACCATGAAGGCCTCGCAAAGCGCCTATAGCGGCCGCTGCCCCAATAACACCAACGGTGCCCGTAGAATGCCATCCTTGGGTCCGATGGGCAGGATTGATGAGGGAACCAATGATCCCCTCTAGCTCGGCACCAATGATATAAGCACGAAGGAAATCGCGCCACGTATCATTCGGCTCGAGCACTGCCAGTAAAGCAGAGTATAAAACAGTACTGAAGTGACCCGCCAAATTTGCCTGGGCATCATCAAAATCTAGATAATGGGAGGCAAAACCATAATACATAGCCTTATCGGCTCGTCTAACGGTCGAACTGCTCTCATAACCATCTACATGAGCTGTTTTATTCTGATTAGTAGATGTATCCTGATTAACAGTTATATTTTGATTAGCCCCTATAAAGCGAGCTAAGTCCTGAACGGCTTGCTCCTCCTCAGCAGAGGCTAAGGATGCTAAATAATCTAGAAAAGCAATGCGAGCCACTGACAGGAGGTCCTCACGGTTCGTCACATCCGTTTGTTCTATATAGTTCACAATCGTCTGTGTTACTAAATCCATGGGTCCTCCTTTGAGCTATTTATAATTGAATAGGTAATCTATCAAGTATTTAACAATGATATATTTATTTATCTAATTATTTACCAAATTTTTCAGCACGGTCATTTGGTTCTAACCAAATGGAGTCGTCTGGACCTTTTGGAACAAGGCGTGGTAGATCTTCAAATGGCGTATGGTCTACATAGTAGAAACGTTTACGCATGGAGTCGAAGTCTGTGGTACCACCGAATGCTGGATTGGAGTACAAGTCTTTCGCGTAATTCCCAAGGTTTGGATAGTCTACGAGGCGTTTTTTGTTAACCAAGTATTTTTGGTAGAATACGAGGTCAAAACGTGCCAATGTTGGGAAGATACGAATATCTGGATCTGTAATAGTATCGCCCATCAAGTAACGTTGCTTGCTAAGGCGTTCTTCGAGCCAGTCTAAGCGAGCAAAGATACGGTCGTAGTAGTATTCATAATCTTTTTGGTTTGTTACAAGAGCCGCTAAGTTTACAGCCAAGTTGAAGTCAGCGTAGATGATAACGTTCAATGCATCAATATCGGCACGTAATTCTTCTGGGTAAATATCTGGAGCATCAGAGAAGATGAAATCTTTGAAGCCCAATGCTAATTCTGTAGTCAACGCATGGTAGTCATTGTTTACTACTGCACCAGTTGTAACATCTACGATAGCTGGCACTGTGGAACGTGCATCGTAGTTAGGGTCACCTTTGCGGTACGCTTCACCTAAGGAGTGAATGCCGAGTACTGGGTCCTTTTCGTCTTTATCAAGGGTGAAGAACCAGTCTGCAATAACACCTGCTGGACGCAATGGATCGACTGTGCCTTTGGAGATTACTTTATCTAGGCCAAGTAAATCGATGGCAATCGCAATGCGGTGAGCCCAAGGACAATGTTTAGACCATACTAGACGGTAACGGTCTTTTTCTACAGGTAAAAACCCTGGTTCACTGCCAAAAGGTGTTGTGAATTGAGGTTCTTCGCTATCAGAATATTTTTGACGACGGTTAAAATTCGAAGCATCTTTACCTTCATACTCCTTTTGTTCCCCTTGAGAACGAGGGTTACTAGATTGAAACTCAGAAAAATCGATGGGACAAGGATTCATAGCACGTTGGAACTCAACCTCTTTTCGAGCTGCCGCTATACTAGGATCCTTGATGTCGCTTACATCTACGTGTTCACTCATTCTATACTCCTTATGGAGGTCATCTCTATTGGCTTTACAATTCTTATTTTGAAAGCTACTGTGATATCCCTCACTTATTCCTACTAACTTAATATGATTATGTATTTATAATATATTATTTAAATACCTATGTCAATAGTAGGTATTTAAATAATATAATGATTATTGAAAACAAAAAAGCACGAGTCATATCTTTTCTAGATATAACTCGAGCTTTATTTAGATTATGTGTTATATAAATATTACATGCTATATAGCCATGATGCGTTCATGATCCGTTGTATAATACTATGTATCTTATATAACCCTTTTGTGATATGCAAACTACATATATTAGAACATGAAGTTTACATCTGTACGCCAGTAATCGCCTAATTTATTACCGTCCATATCTTTATTACCGAAGCCATAGTAAGCACCGATAGATACGTTTTGGAATGGTACGTAGTTTACATTCGCTACGAAGCCTTTGAACCCATTGCGTACATGAGCTACGCCCTTATTATCTACATAATGTTGATTATAGAAGCTATAGGCAGGCGCAAAGGCACTACTGAAGATTGGAGAGTTTCCTTCTTGGTAGTAGTATTGACCGCGTACGCTATAGGTATGAGCTTTCTTAATGTCATAGTTACCATAGCCAAGGCTAGCCATCCAAGCATGAGAATCGGAAATGCCTGGAGCTGTAAGCCATTCACCGAATACGTTCCAACGGTTAAAGTTCATATTCGCGTTAAGGCCCCAAATATTTTTATATGGGGAATCGATAAAGGATTTAACTTGTTTACCTGTAGCCGCATCAATATCTTGACCTTGGTACAATTTACCATTATGGAATCGGCCGTACATACCGCCAAGGGTAACATGTTTATTAAGTTTACCTTTTACTTCAAGCATAGCTGCTGTAATGGTATTTTGTTTATCTTGGTATGTGCCTGCTCCACCCCACCAATAACCATAGCTTGCGGATACGTCCAACTTACCATGTTTGTACATGAGGCGTGCCCCATCAATAAGGTCATCATACATAAGACCTAGTGCAGGCGTATATAATTGACGACCTACGCGCAATGTTGTATCTTTACCAAAATGATGGTCTACATAGGCAAGGTTTACCTTAGCGACATTGGCATTGCTATTGCCGAGCTCACCAGCACCTTGTACACGAACAACAGCATCGGTTTTATCATTTACCTTTGCATTAAAGATTACACGAGCCCGATAATCAAAGGAGGAATGTGTACCATACGCATAGGTATCATCTTTCAATTGGCTGCCGCGATAACGTAAACGGTAATTACCCGTTACCTTCACATTGCCCACTTGATCTTCTAATTTTGCTACACGCACGCCCAATGTGTTGAGTTCATTGCTAAATTCATCAGCCAAGCGATTAATCATAGCTTGTTGTTCCGCATTCGCACGGTCTTGATTTGCCATAGCCTTCGCTACCATTTGAGCCATTTCGTATCGCGTAATAGGATTGTTCCCTTTGAAAGTTCCATCTGGGTACCCATTAATAATACCTGCATTCGCTAATTGCTCAACAGATTGGTACGCCCAACTAGAAGCATCTACATCGGAAAATGGATTGGCTGCATACACACTTACAGAACCCAATACCATACAGGAAACTAAACTTGCTACCAACTTTTTATTCATTAAAAAGACCTTCTCTCATATAGATATCACACAATATCTCATATATTAAATTTATTTTATGTACTCAAGTACATACCGAAATAACATAGTAATCAAGAACTAAATCTTACATTATATAGCGATTGAAAGCTAAATCTATCACTACACACTCCCCAGAAGTAAACACTAGTACTTCTGAGATTTTTATTCGTGCGGTGTTGTATAGTTAATATCTTGTGCCTTGTAGCTTTCACCATGAGCTAATACGTGAACGATGGTTTCTAATGTGGCACGTACAGTTTGAACAGCCATGCTTGGTTGATTTGGTTTATCCACTACTTGGGATGGCAAGTACGGAATATGCATGAAGCCCGCTTTGATGTTGCCCTTTTGCGCTGCATAATGACATACACCATACATCAAGTGATTACATACGAAGGTACCCGCTGTATTAGAAACCTTAGCTGGAATACCATTTTGATGCAATGCGTTAACGATGTTTTTAATAGGCAATGTCGCAAAGTATGCACTAGGGCCATCGGCTACAACAGGTTCATCTTCCGGTTGGTTGCCCCCATTATCTGGGATGCGGAAATCATCACAGTTAATAGCAACACGTTCTACTGTAATATCCGGGCGACCGCCTGCTTGACCAACACATAGAATGAAATCTGGTTGACACTCTTCAGCCGCTGCTTTCACAGTATCAACAGATGTATAACGTACAGTAGGAACCATTTGAGTCACTACCTTATAGTCACCATCGGTATAACCATCCATTGTTTTTACCGCTTCCCAAGCTGGGTTAATAGGTTCACCGCCGAATGGATCAAAACCGGTAATCAAAATTGTTTTCATCATATTACCTCATAACGATATTCTATGATTTATATCAATAAGCACATGTTTTCATAAGGACAATCATACACTAAAACCATATCACAGCAGATTGTATATAACATCCGCTCTCATAAGAATATCGTTCTTTCACAGAAAAGGGTTAAATAAAGTAATACATTAATAGAATGTTCAACACGAGCATAATTAATGCAATTGGAAGTTGTGCTTTAATAACGCCGTATTGGTCGCGCATTTCAAGGAGCGCTACCGGTACGATGTTGAAGTTGGCAGCCATAGGAGTCATCAATGTACCGCAATAGCCAGCAAGCATTGCAATAGCACCGACAGCAGCTGGGTTCGCACCATGAGCTACGACGAGCATTGGAATACCGATGGCACTTGTAATCATGGCAAATGCAGCGAAGGCGTTACCCATGATCATGGTGAAGATAACCATACCGATACAGTATGCTACAACAACGAGGAATACATTGTCAGCTGGTACTACACTTGCGACGGCACTGGAGATAATTTTACCAACGCCAGCCAAATTAAATAGATAGCCGAGAGCCGCCAATAATTGGGACAAAATAGCAGTCCAACCGATCGCATCGATAAGGCGACGACCTTCATGGAAACCTTGGTTAAGTGAACCCTTAGTGATGTAAAGAGCAGCACACATCGCGATAATTGCGGCAATACCAAGACCTACAAGAGCACCTAGTTTAGTAAAGAAGCCGATTACGAAGGTAATGATACCAACAAGCAAAGCTGGAACAAAGATAACATTGCCAATCCGAACAGCTTCGCCCTTTTTGAATTCGATAGGAGATTCAAAGTAATTGCCTTTGCCAAGTTGTTTTACCAACACGATGACTGCCATAGCAATTACGAGCCAACCATTGATTTCCTTGGAGAGATAAGAACCAAAGATAAAGGACACGCTGTACAATAACCAGAATAGGCCTGTACCAATGCGATATTTATGTTCTTTATCTAAAAATGATTGAATGGCAAAGATAAATAGAATAATCCCTACGAGAAGATATACATAATCTAAGGGCTGCATTTTATAGAGTAGTTCTAACATATTATTTGCCCCCTTTCGCTAATTCTTCTGGTGTAACAAGGATATTAAATTCATTAGGTACTAATTTACCAGCTTTCATATCTGCTTCGTCACGAGCTACATAGGCTTGAATTGTTTTGTCGAAGATAATAAAGCGAATGAAGTTAACGATATAGGCACAAACAGCAGTTGGCAATCCGTACAATACCATATCTGTTAATTCCACAGAATAGCCTAATTGTTCCATAACGCCTTTGATGAGTAATAAACCACCAGCAGCAAGGAATAAGTTTTGACCGAAGAAGTTACCTGTATTATCAGCAGAAGCAGCTATACCGCGCACCTTATCAAGTGTACGTTGAGATACTGGACGACCTTGTGCTACCGCAGCTTCACTCATAGGAGCGATCAGTGGACGAACCATGGCAACCATACCGGACATGTTAATACCAAAGGCAACTGTTACTTGGCGTACAAATAAGTAAATCATAAAGATACGACCAGCAGTAGCTGCGTTGATCTTACCTATCAAAATTTCTGCCCGTTCACGCAAGCCGTGACGTTCCATAAGACCAATAACAGGTAAAATCAAGATAAATAATGACATATAACGATTTTTAACAAAGGCCTCACCAATGGCACCAACGATATCGTTGATACTGAGACCACCTGCAAGGCCCGTTACAAAACCTGCGGCTACGACAACTAACAAGGCATTAAAGCGCAGCATCAGACCGATGACCATCACTAAAATACCAGATAAGACTAACATAGTCTCACATCCTTTCAAAAAAACATCTATGATCCTACCCTATAGTCCATAGACATACTACATATGTTTACATTATATACCCAAACATATATTTTTTGCATAAACAAATAAACCTTATACATCAATTACATTTGATTCTGTTATTATGTCGCATTATAAAGACATTCAAAATCAAAGGTAAGTAGTGTATAAGGTTTGCTTTCTATAATAAATCTTTTTTGAAAAGTATGGTAGTATGTTGTTTGCCTCTAAAATGAACTTTATCATATGCTTTAAAGCCAAAGGATTCATACATTTTAGGTAACCACGGATGTTCTTGTGCAGTACCTAATGTAACGGCAGGAGTTTTAAATAGATTAGTCAACAACTCTTCCGCATAGCCTAATGTTTCCCGAGCATAGCCTTTACCTTTAAACTGAGGAGCAGTTACAAAGTGAGCAATATGCGGAAACTTATCTGGTGTTGAATATTTCACCCAAGGCATGCACAATGTAATGGAGCTAACAAGTTGCCCATCAATATACAAGCCATATACAGGATAGTTTTCAATCCACTCCTTGGATTCTTCTTCTGTAAAATCGATAGCATCGAATGTGATTGGATAGTCTTTAATAGCAGCATAGCCGTCAATTAATACCTTATGGTATTCCGCTGTATCCGCTACTGTTAATTGTCTAAATTCTTTCATGGTCTTTCCCTCATATCTATTTTTTATTCGCAACTTATGTATATTTATTACTTATGAGGGTTATTATACACCTATATGTATTAAGTTTCAATATATTTACATAAATATTGCATGAAGTTTTGATACCCAATAAGAAAATAGAAGATGATATATTGTAATACTATCATATATTACAACACTAATACCTCTCTATTATAAAAGTTATCTAATATGCATAAGCTGTATAAATATTAATATTTTAGACCCAGTAGATTAATATCTATATAAGCACAAAAAACAGGATGTATCGCTGAGATACATCCTGTTTTTGAGCTTTCACAAGCTCGAAGGGAAGTTATCAATATACTATTAATTAATACGGGAACCGTATACGTCGCGTTGAGTTTTAGGTTCGTTGTTAACGCGAACACGTTCTGTTTTATGACGATCATTGTCAGCACCAGAAATACGGTCAACACGGAAGTGGTTAAGACGAATATTTTGTAATTCAGGACCAAATTCGTTCATAGCACGTTTCATGTTGTCATCGATAGGAGCACCATTTTGAAGTGCACGGTACAACATAGTAGCGAATTCGTAACGAGTCATCTTAACGTCGCCTTTGAATGTGCCATCAGGGTAGCCAACAAGGATACCATTACCAGCCAATTGACTAATATATTGGTAAGCCCAATGGTTACGAGGAACATCTGGGAATTCAGCAGTTTTGCTAGGATCAATTGCATGTGGAGTCAAGATTTGTAACAAGTTGTTGTATTTGTTTTCCATATCTTGAAGACGTGCATTCAATTCAGCAATTTCACGACCCATAGCTACACGAGAGCGGGACTCAGGGGAACGTTTACCAAGACGGATAGATACGCCAGCGTTTAATTGAGTTTCGCCAGTACCTACAGTACCACCAACGGAGAACATTGTGTCTTCGTTAGGACGGTAGAAAGCACCCAATGCAGCGGAGTTAGCATTGTGGTAGTGACCATAACCAGCAGCGATTGTCCATTTGTCATCTGGGTTGAAGTCCAATGGATGTAATGCAGCCAATGCAGCAGAACCTGCACCTACTTTATTAACGCGTTTTTCAACATTACCAACACGGTTATTCAAGTTATTGATATTGTTATTAATTTGACCAGGTGTGGAGTTATCTATTTGATTTTGTAAATCTTTTGCCACAGAGAATAATTGGCTACCATTTACAGCATCTGTAGATGTAGCAGAAATTTCACCAGCGGCTACATTCTTAATTTGACGTTCTTGACCAACTTGACCTACAGATACAGAACCTTTTGTAGAAGAACCTACACCAGCAAAACCACCATATGTATGAGTTGCAATTGGAGCGCCACTTGTGATACTAGTGGTCATAACAGAAGCACTATTTACAGCTGTTGCTGGAGCAGATTGGGATTGATATCCAATAGCAACTGAGTTTGCGTCAGTCACCACAGAATGATCTCCAATTGCCATGGCATAATTAGCTTTTGCATGTGCATCAGAACCAAAAGCATTAGCTCGTACACCTTCAGCTTGTGCACCAGCACCATAAGCTTGAGCATGATCACCAGAAGCAATAGCGGAAGAGCCAATTGCATTAGTATGTGCTCCGGTCGCTTTTGCACCAGAACCAATAGCATTAGCTTTATATCCAGCAGCCGCTGCTTCGTAACCTATAGCTTGAGCGCGAACCTCAGATGCGTTAGCACGCGTACCAATTGCAGTAGACCAAGTACGTTCAGCAGTAGCAGCATGACCGATAGCAATAGCTTCGCTCATTTTAGCTTGAGATCCATTACCTACGGCTAATGCGGAACTACCTAATGCAGTATTTTCAGAACCAATAGCTACAGAATTAGTTTTCCAATCTCCTGGACGTAATGTAGCATCATCTGGTTCATTATCATAATCACGATCACGGAAATTAGAAGTAGATTCACCCACAGTATTTTTATAACCATAGCCGATAGCATGTGTACCATTAATAACATTGCTATCACCAAATGCTTGTGCGTAAGCACCTTCTACAGTATTCCCATCACCAAATGCATTAGCTTGGTCTCCATTAACTGTATTTTGGTTACCATAGGCACTGCTAGAACCAGTAACACTTGTAATTTTATTATCTTGACCTACGGCGATGCTTGTAGCTGAATTATTTGCAACAAAACCATAGTTTACAGCATTGTGTGCAGCCGGAGTTTGATTTGCTTGATCACCTACAGCAGCAGTAACGAAACCATTAGCTTCAGTTACAGGATTAGCAGCACTTACAGGAGCAACAGTAGCACCTACCGCAGCAGCTGCAGCTAATACAGCAAATACTAATTTTTTGGAATGTTTGTTTTCTCTCATCTTACACCCTCACTTAATTAAAATTCTTAACCAAACACAATACAATTTTTCAACCTCTCTAAGTTCCGCCTCTCTCCACGGGCTGAAAAATATACTCCTCACTTCTCACATAAGAAATATATTCAATTCAATTTAAGAAAAATTTATATTGTTGATTACTAGCCTAGAATATCAAAGTTTTACGATACATACAAGACTTTTCCCATACGAAGTTCATTAACAACTCTTCATAATGTCAAAATAATAGCGTAATTACTGCTATTCTTCGTTGTATTAATATGCTCATCGATTTTACTTATGAGTAAAAAAATCACACCTTTTTTAGGATTCTACAGAATATATATTGTATAGCTTATAAATAATTATTACTTTAATAAGTTAAACAAATATCTGAGCTTTTCAGATATTCCTTATTCACATTAATTTCATGAATACTTTCTGAATTTTTATAAAATAGAATATTTAATCATTTTTATAAATTTTATACTATTTTTATTTTTATGCTTAATAGCATAACACATCTACGTAAATACTTAAGATTAGTATATACATATCACTACATATATTTGTATAAGCTTACATAATAAGACTTAATCTATATATAATACTCATATAATTCCAAAGGGATCATAAAAACCAAAAAGCTCCTATGTTCTATGAACGTTAGGAGCTTTTTATATATTAAGCTAGCAAGGCTTTTACAAGTTCTTCTGCTTTGCCAAAATCATCTGCATCTGGGTTCCAGTTACATTTGATTTCTGGTTCAACAACAGAGAATCCATATTTAGTTAATTCTTCACGAAGTACCTTTGTAGATTCACCCGACCAACCATAGGTACCGAATACAGCAGCTTTTTTGTTTTTAAACTTCAACTCACGTAAGAAGTCAAGCCATCCAGCTACGGCAGATAATACACTATTACCTACAGTTGGGGAACCAACAGCAATGGCTTTAGACTTGAATACCTCTGTCATAATATCATTTTTATTGGTTTTACTAATGTTGAAGATCTTAACTCGTGTATCAGGAGATTGTCTCGCAATTTCATCGGCAATTTTATGGGCCAATTTCTTCGTGCCATCCCACATAGTGTCATATACGACTGTAATTTGATTTTCTTGGTATGCTTGGGACCATTCATAGTATTTCTCTACGATTTGCAATGGGTTTTCACGCCAAATAGCACCATGGCTTGTAGCGATAATATCAATTGGCAAGTTGAGCTTTTGAATTTCTTCAACCTTAGCTTTTACCAATGGAGAAAATGGATTCAAAATATTAGCGTAATATTTCATCGCCTCTGCCCATAGACGACATTGATCAGCCTTATCGGCCCACAATTCTTCTACGGCGAAATGTTGTCCAAACGCATCGTTAGAGAACAAAATATTGTCGCCAGTCATGTACGTTGCCATAGAGTCAGGCCAATGGAGCATGCGCATTTCTACGAATACCAAGGACTTACCGTTGCCGATATCTACGGAATCCCCTGTCTTCACAGTTTTAAAGTTCCATTCTGGATGATGATATTGACCAACCAAGGACTTAACGGCATTTTCTGTACAGTAAATTGGCGTATTAGGGATTTTTTCCATCAAAGCTGGCAAGGAACCGCTGTGATCGACTTCGCCGTGATTACATACGATGAAATCAATCTTGTTTAGATCAATTTCAGATTCCAAATTATCGATAAACTCTGAGGAATGAGGTTTCCATACGGTATCGATGAGGACGGTTTTCTCCTCTTCAATCAAGTACGCATTTTGACTAGATCCATTATTAATGCTGTAATCAGAACCGTGGAATTCTTGCAATTCCCAATCAATTTTACCAACCCAAGATACGTTATTTTTTATATGCTTTCTCATAATAACCTCCATAATTCTTGTGAAAGTCTTTCACAATTAACAATATGTATGGCCTATGTGGTATTTGTGTATATGTATCTATCTATATACCTATGCATATATCACAACTCGGTCATTAACTATGGTTTTATTATAACCATATCGCATAATTAAGTCTGTATCTGTAGGTACAGATTTGATAATTATTCTAAAAAACCACTCATAGATAATCAAATTCTATACATTAGCGTACAATAGATTTCCTAAGAGTGGTTACGAGCATATGTAGTTTTAATAGCGGGTTGTTTATTATCTAGCTTAGATAAGCTAGGATAACGTCCGATTATTTATTCTCAGGCTTAGATAATCCTGGGATAGCTTTATAGATATATAACGCAATATATCCATCAACTATACTATGAATGATGGTCCCGCCACCAACAAGGACAAATACGACATAGATAAGATCGATATTTGGTATCGTAGTTGTCGTATAGAATAATAGGCACGCAAGCACTTCACCAATAGCGTGAACGATAGCACAAGCAAGGTTGAAAGCAGCAAAGGATAAGGCTCCTGTTAAGACACCTGGATGATGTTTTATATAATAAGCACCCATCAAGGCAAAGATGATATGAGAGGCAGCGCGCATAACGATAACGATAGGGAAGCCAGCTACAAAGAAACCTAGCGTAGAGCCGATAACAACGCAAGCAGCCATCTTACGAGACAAGAACATAGCTAGGAATATAGGTACATGACTAGCCAATGTATACGAAGCCGGTGGAATGACGACTTTCAGAGGCATCATAATAGGAATCATGATAGCTAATGCCATCAACAAAGCAGTAATGGTTAAATTTCGATACATGGAAGAATTCATAAAGGCCTCCTTGGAAATGTTTTGCCCACTGATTACATCTACAATATTCTAATGCATAAATTTTTAATATATTAGATACAGACTACAAATATCTTTAATTTCCTACACTACCCCACAAGTTAAGGATGACAACACCCACTACAATAAGAGCAATACCTAATATAGTGTAAATATTATAGCCCTCACTAAAGATAAAGACAGAAATGAGTGCTGTCATCACGAGGCCTACGCCGGACCAGGTAGCATAGGTAATACTGAGTGGAATATATTTCAGTACATGCGTCAATGTATAGAAAGATCCTACATAGCCAAGCACACAAGCAACAGTCTGTAACGGCCTCGTAAAGCCGTCAGAGGCTTTCAACATGGTTGTAGCAAATAGCTCAAGCCCTATAGATAAGGCAAGTAAAAAATAAGATAACATAACGCCTCCTACAAAAAAGAGAGGGCCTTACTACCCTCTCTTCAATACATAAGTACGCACTCAATCGCACCTATTATAAACGTTCGATTACAGCTTGTGCCATTTCTGTGGTACCTACACGTTTTAAGCCTTCACGGTAGATATCGCCTGTGCGATAACCATCAACAAGCACTTGTTCAACAGCTTTTTCAATTGCATCAGCCACTTGAGGTAAATCAAGGGAGTGACGGCACATCATAGCTGCGGACAAGATTGTGCCCAATGGGTTCGCCAAGTTTTGGCCCATAATGTCTGGTGCAGAACCGTGGATTGGTTCGTACAACGCCGTGCCAGTACCCATGGATGCAGATGGTAAAAGCCCAATGGAACCAGAGATTACAGCGCCTTCGTCAGACAAGATATCGCCGAACAAGTTTGTTGTGACGATAACGTCAAATTGTGCAGGATTTACAACGAGTTGCATCGCTGTGTTATCTACGTAGAAGTAATCTGTTGCGATGTCTGGATTAGCTGCCGCTTTCTCTTGAGCGATTTTACGCCACAAACGAGAAGAAGCCAATACATTTGCTTTATCTACGGATACAACCTTTTTGTTACGTTTACGAGCTGTTTCCATAGCGATGTCCATGATGCGCTCTACTTCGTAACGGCTGTATGTTTCTTTATCCCATGCGAACTCGTTAGCACCTTCACCTTGTGCCTCTTCGCGTTCGCCGAAATAAATACCGCCAGTCAACTCACGAACGATAACGAAATCTACATCTTGTACGAGTTCCTTTTTAAGAGGGGAATACTCTTGCAAGGATGGATAGATTTTTACAGGACGCAAGTTACAGAATAAACCAAGCTCCTTTCGAAGGCCAAGGATTGCTTTCTCAGGACGGATAGCAGGATCTACATTATCCCACTTAGGACCGCCTACAGCGCCAAGTAAAACAGCATCAGCTGCTTTACAAGCCTCGATAGTATCCTCAGTCAAAGGCACACCGTATGCATCAATAGACGCACCGCCCGCTTTTTTATCAATCCAATTAACCTTTACACCGGCTTTCTCAAAAGCCACATCACACACAGCCTTCGCTGCAGCAATAATCTCAGTACCGATACCATCACCAGGAATCAATACGATATTCTTTTCGCTCATATTACCTCTCCAATATATGTAATTTCCCTCAGCCACAAATCATTCAACATATTGCTAACTAAAGGGATTTTAATTTTGCTCAAAACCGTAAAAGATAAACACGTAGATCCGAGGTGCATGCGCTAACGCGACTTTAGTAGGTCAAGGCTATGCCGCAGACCGTTAAGCTAGCTGGAGCGGCAGCGCATCACCGAGGATCGGCAACGTACTTATTACTTACGGTTTTTCGCAAAGTTCACAAGACCACCAGCTGCCGCAATATCTTGAATGAATTGTGGCAACTCAGTCCCTTGGTATTGTTCGTTTTTAGTCAAGTTGTACACGATACCTTTAGACAAGTCTACGCCGATAGCATCGCCTGCTTCAATGCGATCAACTTGTTCACCGATTTCAACTACTGGTAAACCGATGTTGATAGCATTACGGAAGAAGATACGTGCAAAGGAGTGTGCTATGATAACGGGCACACCTTTTGCTTTGATAACGCCTGGTGCGTGTTCACGAGAGGAACCACAACCAAAGTTTTTGCCAGCTACCATGATTTCGCCAGCTTTCACATTTGGTGCGAAAGTAGTATCAATGTCCTCCATCGCATGTTCAGCCAATTCATTCCAGTCAGCAATGGCCAAGTAACGAGCTGGAATGATTACGTCTGTATCTACATCGTCGCCGTAGCGCCAGATTTTTTTGCTTTCAAAATCCATATTAAACCTCCTCAGGGCCTGCAATGCGGCCTAATACAGCACTTGCTGCCGCCACGTAAGGGCTTGCCAAATATACTTCAGAATCAACGTGACCCATACGACCACGGAAGTTACGGTTTGTTGTGGAAACTGTACGTTCCCCTTCAGCCATGATACCCATGTAACCGCCAAGGCATGGACCACATGTTGGCGTGGACACAGCGCAGTCAGCTTGAATGAAAATATCCAATAGACCATCTTTCATAGCTTGATCATATACATCTTGGGAACCAGGGATTACGATACAACGAACGAATGGAGCTACCTTGCGGCCTTTGAAGATTTCCGCAGCTGCCACCAAGTCTTCGTAACGGCCATTTGTACAAGAACCGATGATAACTTGGTCGATTTTAATATCTTTGTCAATCTCGTTAATGTAATGTGTGTTGGATGGCAAATGAGGGAATGCTACCACTGGTTGCAATTTAGACAAATCGATAGTCACAGTTTGAGCATATACTGCATCAGGATCAGGATTAATAGGTTCTACAGGACGATTTACGCGGCCTTTAATGTATGCTTCAGTAATTTCATCGTAAGGGAATACACCACATTTACCGCCAGCTTCGATAGCCATGTTACAGATTGTAAGACGATCAGCCATAGTCATGTGTTGTACGCCGTCGCCAGCGAATTCAAGAGCCATGTAACGAGCGCCGTCTACGCCGATTTGACCGATTAAATCGAGGATTACGTCTTTACCAGTTACCCATTTGTTAGGTTTGCCGATAAGCTCAACCTTAATTGTTTCAGGCACTTTGAACCAAGTTTTACCTTCTGCCATAGCAACGCCCGCATCAGTGGAACCTACGCCTGTGGAGAATGCATTCACCGCACCATATGTACAAGTGTGGGAGTCAGCACCGATCATCATTTCCCCAGGGCCAATAAGACCTTTTTCTGGTAAAATAACGTGCTCAATACCCATTCTACCGACTTCAAAGTAATTTGTAATGCCATGTTCACGTACGAAGTCACGCATTACTTTCGCTTGTGTAGCGGATTGAATATCTTTGTTTGGCGTGAAATGATCCGGCACTAAGTAGATTTTATGACGGTCAAATACAGGTTTGCCGATTTTCAAGAACTCTTTACGCGCTGGTGGGAATGTGATGTCGTTCATCAATACCGCGTTCAAATGACATTCGATGATTTGGCCTGGTTTTACAACATCAAGACCCGCGTGGCGAGCCATATTCTTTTCAGTAATGGTCATACCCATATTATTCTTCCTCCTGTTGTTCTAGCTCCATAGCTAGGAATACTGAGTTAACTGCATTAATATATGCGTTCACACTTGATTTAACGATATCGGTGCTGATACCACGACCATGGTACAAACGACCGTTGTATTCTACCTTAAGGGTTGCTTCCCCAAGGGCATCTTTACCGGCTGTAATAGCACGGATTTGATAGTCTTTTAAGCTGATTGGCAAGCCCACAACACGTTCAACCGCTTTAAGGGACGCGTCTACTGGACCGTCACCTACGGCAGCATCAGCTTTTTCACCTTCTGGGGTCATGAGACGAACGTCAGCATAGGCATAACCTTTCTCGCCCAATTTGTAATATTGAGCCACGAGCTCGAATGCTTTTTTATGATGTAAGTTATCTACTACAAGAGCGATAATATCATCATCGTATACTTGTTTTTTACGGTCTGCCAATTCTTTGAATTTAGCGAAGAGATCGTTGATTTTCTCTTCTGTAAAAGATTGGAAACCAAGCTTTGCCAAATGATCAGCAAAGGCATGACGGCCAGAGTGTTTACCTAATACGAGGTCTGTTTTTTCAGCCCCTACGGACTCAGGAGTCATGATTTCATACGTTTCAGGGTTGCTCATCATGCCATGTTGGTGAATACCAGACTCATGAGCAAAGGCATTAGAGCCAACGATTGGTTTATTTGGAGGAACTACAACACCTGTTAAACGGCTCACAAGTTTAGATACTTTCGTAAATTGTTTTGTATCGATGTTCACTTGAAGGTCGCCGAAGTAATCATGGCGTGTTTTAAGAGCCATTACCACTTCTTCAATCGCTACGTTACCAGCCCGTTCGCCTAGGCCATTAATTGTGCCTTCTACTTGGCGTGCACCTGCTTTAATAGCAGCTAACGTATTTGCATTAGCAAGACCTAAGTCGTCATGACAGTGAACGGAGATTATGGCATTTTCAATGCCTGGTGTATGTTCTTTAATGTAGCGAATTTTATCACCGAACTCATTAGGGTTCATATAACCTACTGTATCTGGTACGTTAATAATTGTAGCGCCACCAGCAATTGCAACACCAAATACTTGGCATGCGAAATCTAAATCAGAGCGTGCCGCATCTTCACCGGAGAACTCGATTTCATCAACCTTACCTTTTGCATATGCTAATACGGATTTAACCTTATCCAATACCTCTTGGCGAGTCATTTTTAATTTATATTCCATATGAAGTTCGGAAATAGCAATGAATACATGTAAACGGCTACGTTCCGCATCTTTCAACGCATCAATCGCTTTTTGTACGTCCTTTTCATTGGCACGAGCCAACGCACAAATTGTTGCACCTTTGACTTCGCGTGCAATCGTTTGTACCGCTTCAAAATCTCCAGGGGATGCCGCTGGGAAGCCAGCCTCGATTACGTCGATGCCTAGACGTACTAGGCCTTTCGCAATTTCAATTTTTTCAGGAGTTTGTAAAGATACACCTGGTGTTTGTTCCCCATCACGAAGGGTTGTATCGAAGAAATATACGCGATTTTGATCCATAATCTTCACCTTTTCTATACTAATAAATCATAACACTGTATTATATCTATCCATTGTGAAAGTTTAGTAAAACCGCCGATTTCAATACTATCCGGCTGATGCCAACGTAGATACATCAAATCAGTAATTTTACTAGACTTTTACAATAAAAAAAGCCCCTCAGAACAACTGTTGTTGCTCAAAGGGGCGTTATATTCATAACACGGTACCACCCTAATTGGGACTCGTTGCGGGTATAACGGAACCACCGTCGATGACTACTGCTGCATTCGCCACCAAAGCTCACGGGAGAGTGTCAGCGTACAACCTCTATTGCCTCGCACCAACCGGCAACTCTCTGAAAGCAGGATCTGTAAACCTTTATACCCATTCATAGCTTGTTTTAAGATATAAGGGTATTGTACTGTATTCTATAGACTCATGTCAATTAAAATAAGATGAATATGATATATTATCTTTAGTAACTAACACAATCAATCTTAAAAGCTTATCCACTCTAAATTCTCAAAATTTTTTAGAACGCGTTTATCCATTTTTATAACTTGATTAGTAAGCTCTATTTGATTACTAACAAATGAAATATCTGTATACCATTCCTTTAAACTAGCATACACTTCATTCTCTAGATCAATAATCATGGTTTCAATAGGATCCCAAGTTTTGCATCTTACAGACTCCACCATAACCATACTACTCCCTATAAAAGTAACATCCCTACCATAAATCCAAAATGGCAATGCTTTCCCCTTTATAGAAATAGAGTATATAGCATCTCCATGAGGCGGTTCTGTTTCATATTGTGCTTTTATATTGTACTTTTCCATTATCTCATTGCTAGCATTTTCTATATATGGCAATGTTGAAATCTTGTAATTTTTTAGGTTCATAAAAACTCCGTTATTTTTAATATAAATCACAACAAAGGTTAGCTATGTAATTATCATAGTTCTGTTATCAGTAGTCACTATCATTGCACTAATTAAGTAGTACAACGATAAACGCCTAACGTATAGAGGAGTGCAGTCCTCTAACACGTTAGGCGCCATCATAATTTTGTTCAGTTTTAGATGAGCCTAATGCCCTAATCACGTTAATGTGCTCTCTTTATATGTATATAATAAGCTAACCTTACTTAAAAAGATAGTACAACACTATTAATCATTTCTCTAGCCCACATAACAGAAACTGGGTCATTAAATAAGAACACATGGTTCTGTCCCGCATGTTCCCAAGATGCTAAGTAAACGGCGTCATCCACCATTCGATAGGTTACCATCATCCCATTTATAACATCCGTCTTCTGAGGTAAGTAATCCTTATAGTCGCCTGCGATATTACCCGATACTGTAGATACACGATACTTAATATACTGCGGCATATCATCTACACGGTCAAAATATGTTCCTTTTAAAAACTCATGATAGGCATACACAACTTGTAGTGCATCGTGATCCACAATGGATACATGTACAGGACGTAATCCCTCTAAACCACTTGGCAACTGTGGTTTAAAGTTCAAATATTGCTTAGCCTCAAATACAGTATCAAACACCTCTAGCGATTGACCTTTACGAGTGCTTCTATAATCCTCATCAGTCATAGTGCAACTTCCAAGTCTATCTGGACAAGGAAACTCATTCCGATCACCATAGGGTTTGTCATAAACCGAATTACCATTAAGACGGAATCTCATCAAATCATCTGCAGACACAACATTAATGGAACCTATAAAAGCTAGCGTAGCTAATGCACATACAACCTTTTTCATAACTATCCCCTTACAGTACTATTTTTCAATATTCTTATCTGCTACTAGCTGTGTAGTTTCTGGTTGTACTAAATCAAACACCCCATGCATCACCTTATCCGGTAAGCCATAATTCATGACATTATTTTCTACACGACTATAAATAGCACTTCCTAGAGCATCACGAATTTCCTCAAATAGTTTTTTATCTTTTAACAACGCCTTAAAGAACTCTTCATTAGCTCTAAATCTTTTAGCAACGATACTTATGAATTCTTGATCAAACAGTATTTTAAATGTTTTATACCCATTATTATTGATATAGTCACGCCATTTAGGATCTTTTGCAATATCTTGTTCTATTTGCAATATTACTTTATCCATTTCTGTAAACTCAGTACCGTAGCGCTTATTAAACTCTTCAATGATCTCGTTAATCGTTGCAATCAAGCTATTTTTACGACCTACTTTACCTGTAATAGGTTGTAACCCAGTTACTTCTGGAACCAAATCAATTGATCCATGTGAGCCTTTTTCCAAACGATAGTACTCGAGCATTATTTTATCATCTAAATCAACATGGTCTTGGTGTTCTTTTGGCAGTTGAATAGCAAGGAACTTAGCATAGATACTGAAAGTATGAAGTTCCTTATCAAATAGTCGGCAAACTTGTGTGATGAAAGAGTATAAACGATTGAAGTGTTGTAGAGTCCCTTTAAAAATATCTCGATCAGTTTCCTCTAATGCTTCAAAGCGTTTAATCGCTGGCATAATATACGATTGAAGCTTCCCTAAATCTCCCATCGTTTGATTTTGGCTTTGATAGAATAATTCTCCAAATTGTTCTATATCATGTACATCATAAACATTGAACTTATCTAAAGTTGACTTAACATCATATAACGTATTAGGATCGGTCTCTTTATCTAACTTAGTTTCTTGATAGAATGGTGCGAAGGAGCTCAAAATATCATCTTCACTATTAACAAAGTCTAATACAAATGTATCTTGTTTGCCTTTCATAGTTCTATTAAGGCGAGATAGTGTCTGAACAGCTTTTACCCCTGAAAGCTTTTTATCCACAAACATGGTATGCAACAAAGGCTCATCAAAACCAGTCTGATATTTCTCTGCAACGATGAGCATGCCATATTCATCGTTATGGAATGTGCCTGGTAAGGCTTTTTCCTTAATGTGATTGCCTTCTTTATCTATATTCAAAGACTCTTCCGTATAGGTTCTCCCATTATCATCAATCTCACCAGAAAAGGCTACCAACACTTCCAAATCTGGATGTTCCATTTGCTCTATCTGACGACGAAACTCTTGAACATAGCGAACTGCATGTAATCTTGATGGTGTAACAACCATGGCCTTTGCGCGACCACCAATCTTATGTCTAGTAACATCCATAAAATGGCGTAACATAACCGCTGTTTTTTGCGTAATATTATGTGGATGCAAGGTTTGGAATTTACGAATAGCTTTCATTCCAGCCGCTGAATCCAATTCAATATCTACATCAACAAGACTCGCTATTTTATAGTATGTATTATAAGTCATGTAATTCTTTAAGACATCAAGAATGAAACCCTCATCTATAGCTTGTTGCATAGAGTAGATATGGAACGGATGGTATTCTCCCATTTCATCACGAGTACCAAATAACTGTAAGGTTTTTTCTTTAGGGGTGGCAGTAAATGCAAAGAAAGACAGATTATCATGCTGGCCTTGTGCAACTAACTCCTTAACGAGTTTATCCTCTTCATCTAAAGCATTTTCCTCATCTTCATAAGCCCACTCAGCATATTCTTGAAGCGCCTTTTCTGTATTTGCAAGGGCTTGTTTTAACTTACGTGCAGCGGATCCAGTTTGAGAAGAATGTGCTTCATCTACAATTACAGCAAAGTTACTACTTTGCGCTTTCACCTCTTCATAAATAACAGGGAATTTTTGTAATGTAGTAATGATAATAGGCGTACCACTTTCAATAGCCTCTTTTAACTGTTTAGAGGTCTTATCCACACGTTGTATAACCCCTGGAGTATGGTCAAATTGAGAAACCGTATTCTGTAGTTGACTATCCAAAACCTTTCGATCAGTTACAATAATTGTAGACCGAAAAATCTTCTTATCATCCTTGTCATGCAAACTAGACAAACGATGAGCTAACCAAGCAATAGAATTAGACTTACCAGAGCCAGCAGAGTGTTGAATCAAGTAATTGTGCCCTGCACCATTCTCTTTTACATGGTCTAACAATTTTGTTACTACATCTAACTGGTGAAAGCGTGGAAAAATCAATATTTCATCAGTAATATTACCAGCACTATCTTTCACAACGGATAAATGCATATATTTTTGCAAAATTTCTAACAATCTATCTCGTTGAAGAACAGATTCCCATAAGTAGGATGTATCATACGTATCCAAATTAGTAGAATTGCCAGCACTTCCGACATTGCCAGCACCATTGGAACCTTGATTAAATGGAAGGAAGTACGTGCTACTGCCATTTAATTTTGTTGTCATATGCACTTGTGTTAAATCTACTGCAAAATGAACTAACACACGGCGATTAAACTTAAAGATTTGATCTTTATTAGATCTATCAAATTTATATTGAGAAATCGCATTAGTTGCATTCTGCCCAGTGAACTGACATTTCAATTCCATACTAACAATAGGGATACCGTTTAAGAATAAGACAATATCTACACTATTATTATTCGATACAGAATAATGTAACTGCCGAGTGCAATGGAATATATTGGACTCATATTGTGCTCTAGCAGTTTCATTCATAGAGGTTTCTGGTTTCCAATACACAACTCGGAATGTAATACCTCTATCCTTAAATCCATGACGTAAAATAGATAATAATCCATCATGCTCTACAGAGTCATTAAAACGCTTTAAAAATTGCTGCTCACAAGAGTCTCCATATAACTTCGTATACCGTTCCCATTTCTTTGGTTGGCTTTGTTTTATAAAAGACAACAGTGTTTCGGTATCAAGAGCCAATTCACGATTAAATACCTTTGGACTGCCTTTTACATATCCGCCTGTAGTACATAAAAATGATTCAATATCACTTTCAAAACGCTTTTCTTTTACGTCAAATTCAGACATGAGGCACCTCCTTTTTACCAGTTACTACTTCATAAATTAGGGAGCGTTTATATTCAGCAAGAGTATCAATAATAGTCAATTTCTGAGAAATCACTCTATCAATAGAATCACATTTATCATCTAAGTAACTAATTATTTTATCTTGTTCATATAACTCAGGTGTTGGTACTACAGTATTCCCTATTCCAAAGAAATTTAACCCTTCTCTATTAGCACCTGATTGATAGATATCTATTGATGTTTTTCCAATACTAGAATTCCAAAAGTATTGCATAAACTTAGGTCTCATCTGGCTATTACATCTTATAATGCAAACATGTTGATTAACGTTAGCAAGTTCATCAGATTCATATAAACAAGATCTACCTATTGAACCTCCTGTTATATTTAACAAGACATCATCTCTATAGACACGAGTATTACTCATTGTGCAATCAATCTCATGAGAAATAAAGACAGCACTACTCAAATCAAAGTATCCATCATATACATTTTGACTACGAATAAAAAGAACACCCTCATCAACGTAAATATCGCTCCCACCTTTTGGTGTCTTGCCACTCCCTATTTTACTAGTCAAATATTTAATTTTTTTCACATTCCAATGTTTAGGAATCATGCCTATCCACTCAAATCCAGTTTTTTTCATTTTAGCACTGGAATTTAATCCTCTAGTTATAGCCTGAGTAATAATAGCCTTCTTATATTCCTGCATCTTTTCAATAACAGATTGCTCTTTAGCAATAATAGTATCAATTTGAGTGCATTTGTTATGAAGATATTTAATAATAATTTTTTGTTCCTCAAGTGGAGGAACTATAATCTTAATATTTCCTAGAGTCTTCATACTAATATTTTGCTGTGTTCCATATGACCATCCTTGCTCAACCTGTACTCTAAATATATTAGAAAGTAATAGATAATATAAAAACTCTTGTTCCACAACACTCGAGTCACCACGCACTAAAGCCAAAGGTGACCAAATATCAAATACTTGATCAGTAATAGCGAGACCTACATTTCCAGTTGTAGCACCCGATTTTACAATAAATATATCCCCCTTCTTAGGGGATACCTTCCTTTGAAATCTTTTATGATCCTCCAATGAAATATACCCACGTTTATAATCAAGGTTAATAACTCCACCTTTAACTGACTCAGCCGAAACAAATGGAATCCCCTCATCATATAAAATGGGGGTTTCATGTGGTCCATCTGTAATCGGGGTTGATAATACTCTTTTTAAACTATGGATATTCCAATTTACAGGTATATAACCTAGCCATTCAATATCACTACCTTTCATTTCTCGCATTATTTAAACACCTCTTCCAAAGCACCATCCAGATCAATCTCTAAAGCCTTAATTTCAGCCATAATTTCATCAGATGGACGTGGCGCTACATATTTGTAAAAATATCGTGTAAATGGGATTTCATAACCAATTTTATTCTTCTTAGTATCAATCCATGCATCTGGAGCAAAAGGTAGTACCTCACGTTTGAAATATGTCTCTATATCTTCTTTAAGCGGTACAATTTCAGTATCGCGACGTTTAGTATCAGCTTTTGGCTTACCTTTTACTAGTACAGGTTTACCATCTTCATCGAGCATCGGTCGTTCTACCGTAATTTTTGTATAGCCGAAGTCTTCATTATCAAAGATTTTACTGATTTCAGTTTCTCTGAACTCACCATAAGTCTTAGTGATTTCCTTAATAGCGCTTTCAGGAATATCATTCCGTTTATTGCCTAATGACTTACGTCGTTTTTCATATAAATCATTAGCATTAATGAGTTGCACTTTCCCTTCTCGAGGTGTGCCAGCTTTCTTATTTGAAAGCACCCAGATATAGGTGGCAATCCCCGTATTGTAGAAAATATCATTTGGTAAGGCAATAATAGCTTCCAACAGATCATTTTCTAGAATATATCGTCTAATCTCAGACGGGCCACTACCCGCATCACCAGTAAATAATGGTGAACCATTATGAATAATCGCAATGCGAGAGCCTTGAGGGTTCATCTTTTTAATAGCATTTTCTAAAAATAGCATTTGTCCATCAGCTGTTGATGGCAACCCAGGACCAAATCGGCCATCAAAACCTAGTTTAGCTTCGTTTTTAACAATGGCTTCTTCATTTTTCCATTCTCGGCCAAATGGCGGATTAGAAATAATATAGTCAAAAGTTTCGCCTGAAAATTGATCATCAGATAGTGTATTCCCACTTTTAATACGTTCAGCATCATTGCCTTTAATGAGCATATCTGCCTTACAAATCGCAAAGGTCTGATCATTCAATTCTTGACCAAACGAAATCAGTTTAGATGTGCTATTCAAATTCGCTAAATATTCTTCTGCTACTGAAAGCATTCCACCAGTACCACAAGCACAGTCATAAATGGTACGAGCCACATTTTGTCCACTTAGCACAGCATTATCATCATGGAAGAGGATATTAACCATTAAACGGATTACCTCACGAGGAGTATAATGCTGCCCTGCATCTTCGTTGTGAGCTTCTGAAAATCGACGGATAATCTCTTCAAATACGTAACCCATTTCAAGATTACTGATATGATCCGGATGCAAATTAGCCTTATCAGTAGTAAATTCTTTTATTACCATATACAAAATATGCTTATCTGCCATCGTTGTAATATGATTATCAAATTTGAACTTTCTAATAATATCTTGCACATTATCAGAAAAACCATTGATATAATCTCTGAAATTACTTTCAATATTATCAGGGTCATCAAGCAAAGTCTTAAATGTATATTTACTGATGTTATAGAATTTATGACCGGCTACTTCATACAACAAACCATCTAATAAATCTAAATTCTGATCTTTTAATTTATTATATGTATCAAGCACAGCAGTTTTTGTATCTGCTAAAATACAGTCAAAACGTCTTAGAACTGTAAGCGGTAAAATTACCTCGCCATATTCATGTGGTTTATACACGCCCGTTAACTTATCTGCAATTGCCCAAATCAGGGATGCTTTTTCATTCACACGACTACTTAAACTCATAATGCCTCCATACGTATACATCAAAGAGCAATAAAAAGCTACTAACTTTTATTCAAAATATCTCAAAGCTGACTATTAATCATATACAAAATTAGAATTTTTACTTAACATCTAAATTTTATCATTAAAGTCCGTAAAAATACTACTATACCACCGCTCCCTCTAGCTAGGTACATATGTTTGTAGTATAATACAAATAAGATATCAGCACTTTAATTAGGGATTACAACATACATTGACAACAGATTGCAATATTTGTTATAGTAACTATACAAAGAGTTAGTAATGGACCTGAGGGAACATTACGGAGGCGAAGCAATCTGCGGATTACTTCGCCTCTTTTTATTGGGGGGATGAACTTTATGGCAAAACCATTCCAAACTCATAATCAGCAACTAAAAATGCTCCGTAAGCGTAACATTCTTATTACTAATGGCAGTAAAGCAAAGGCCATATTAATTAGAGAAAACTACTACCAATTAATTAATGGTTACAAACATATATTTTTAGATACAGTCGAAAGCAAGAAACGGCAAGATGATTACTATAAAAATGGAACTACTTTTGAACAAATATATGCCCTATATGAATTCGATAGAAACTTAAGGAATATACTCATGAAGTATATTCTTATGACAGAAAACTCTATAAAATCCAAAATTGCCTATCAATTCTCCTCAGAACATCCAAAAGAAGCATTCAGCTATTTTAATATCAATAATTATAGAGATACTAACCACCAGCAAACGACTTCACTAATTGCAACGCTATCATCGGTAACTAAGCAAAACACTGATTCCAACACTAAGTCAGGACCCTTTTACCACTACTTTAATGAACATAAAGAACTTCCCTTATGGGTACTAATAACTAAGCTAACCCTAGGGCAAACATGTAGTCTTCTTTATAATTTAAAAGAATCCACCCAAATAGAAATTTTAAAAGCAGTGCTCTATGAGTTCAAAAACAATTCCAATAATATAGCAGCAAGCAAAATCATTCATCAAAATTATTTAAAAGATTTTATTAGTGCAATAAACTGTATAAAAGCATTTCGTAATGTTTGTGCACATGAAGATCGACTCTATGACTACTATGCTAAAAATAAGAATGGAAAACCGATTCAAACGAGTTTCTTTTATATAGGCATCTCAACACCAGCATTCCAAGGCGGCATTTTTGATATTATCTTACTCCTACGACTATTCCTAACTAAGAGAGACTATAAACAATTACTCCATCGACTATTAGATGAATTAAATAAATTAGAACATGAATTGCCTTCAAGTCTTTTTTCTGAAGTCACTCGTAAAATGAAGTTACCTAAAAATTGGACATCCGAGTTAAATAAATTCATTTAATATAACAGAGCCTTATCACGATATATATTATATGAATCCCCTCGTTCAAATTATTTTATAAAAGTATAATTAAATCTCCGACTATTTAAAGCAAGAGGACTGCTATTTAAAACAGCAGTCTTCATTTGTTTATAAACTAAATCAAATTTTTTCACCTGCATTTATCACAAATCTATCACATTTGATAGTATCTATCGCAAATCATTCTACTATTCAAAATTATTGTAGGTGCTATAATGAACTTAACAAAAGGAACAGGTGCTCATATGATACTAAGTGCATCTTTCCAAACCCATATTTAGTAGTTATATCAAGGAGATTATCATGACACATACACAATTAACACAACTCGTACAAGCTTTATTAGATGCACCTACAAGCAATGAGACAGTAAAGGAATTCGCTCAATCTTGGATTAATGCAGAAGGTACACCTAAACAAGAGGAACTTACAAAACAACTCGTATCCGTAGCAGAACAAAATATTGCGCTTATCGATGAAACAATCGGCTTTGCAGGATCTGAACTTGCTACACAAATCCTTGGCAAAGAAGGCGCTGCTAACCTATTACAACACGCTAAAGATATCAAAGCAGAAGGTGCAGAATTCTGCGACTGCCCTGGCTGTGTAGCTGCTAAAAATATTATTGATTTGAAAGTGGAAATTGCATAAGAATATATATAAAATGGCTCCCTTATAAGGAGCCATTTTATATATATCGCTTGCTAAAAGTTTTACGTTGTTTCTTGATATCAATATAAAAACTTATATAGAACCAATAGATGCAAAGCCCATAAACAACATATAGTAAATTAATTATATCACCTAAAAAGCTAATATTCTTATATTCAGAAATATTTTTCGTCCAGGAAAAGATATGTATTATGCTTGCAATTCGCACTTATAAGATTGCAATTATATAGCATTTGCATTACAATATAAGTAACAGGAGGTGATACTATGGCTAAAACGGCCTCTATCAGTTTGCGTATCGAGCCAGCTGTAAAAGCACAATTAGAAGCACTATATGCTAGCTTTGGCATATCCGTAACTGATGCGATTAATATTTTTCTCCACACATCACTAATGGAAGGCGGATTCCCATTTCAACCTAAACAACCTCGTTATAATGCAGAAACAGAAGCTGCTATTCAAGAAACGAAAGATATATTAGCAGGAAAAATAAAAGCAAAATCATATGCTAATGTAAAAGAAATGATTGAGGATTTATAGAGTTACATGTCGAGCCAGATTGGCTTCTAATTTATGCAATTAAAGATGACATATTAGTATTATCTTTAACTCGCACGGGCAGCCACTCAGATTTATTCTAACTAAGCTTAAGAGGAATGTGAAAGCATTCCTCTTTTCTATTCCCCAAAAAATTTATACCAGTTATCATCATAAATCTATCACATTTGATAGTATCTATCGTAAATCATTCTACTATTCAAAATAACTGTAGGTGCTATAATGAACTTATAAAATGAACAGGTGTTCATATGATAGTAAGTGCATCTTTTCAAACTTATATTTACTAGTTATATTAAGGAGATTATCATGACACATACACAATTATCACAACTCGTACAAGCTTTATTAGATGCGCCAAAAAGCAATCCAACTGTAAAAGAATTCGCTCAATCTTGGTTCGATGCAGAGGGCACAGAAAAACAAGCAGAACTTACAAAACAGCTCGTATCCGTAGCAGAACAAAACATTGCACTTATCGACGAAGTAATCGACTATGCACGCTCTGAACGTGCTATACAAAGCCTTGGCGAAGAAGGCGCAGCTAACCTATTACAACACGCTAAAGACATCAAAGCTGAAGGCGCTGAATTCTGTGACTGTGATGCATGCGTAGCATGTAAAAAAATTATCGATTTGAAAGCAGAAATTGTATAATACTATAAACAGAATATTACCTATTGAGTGGTTATCTACACATTGTAGATAACCACTTTTTTATACAAAAAAGCCCCTGTTTGAAACAGGGGCATTTCTTTATAAACTTGCTTCCACAAGTGCTTTTGTATATGGGTGTACCGCTTCTTTAAGTCGTTTTGATTCGATAGTCTCTACGATTTGCCCATCTTTCATAACGATGATTCGGTCTGTTACGGCTTGTAATAGTCCGATGTCATGGCTGACGAATACGTAGCCGAAGGGTTGTTCCGAATGGAGTTTTTGTAATAGGTCTAACACTAGTTTTTGATTCACCGCATCAAGGGCTGATGTAGGTTCGTCAAAGAGTACTAGCTTGGGGTTCATCAACATGATCCGTGCCAATACGACACGTTGTAGCTGACCACCGCTGACTTCGTGAGGGTATTTATACACCATATTTTCTGGCAAGTCTACTCGTTGCATCCATTTGCGGATATCTTCCTTTGCAGCGGCTATATCCATAAGCCCATAGTTGATATACGGCTCTAAGAGAAATGCTTCTAAGTTCATCCTCAGTGGAATCACCGCCAAGGGATTTTGGAACATCATCTGCATAGAGCGATATATTTCTGTATGATTCTGAATGGAATGGATTTCCTCACCAAAGAGTCGCAAGATGCCAGATGTAGGTTTTTCTAGCATGGCAATCATCCTAAGCAATGTACTTTTACCAGAACCACTACCACCAGCAATACCTACCCGTTCATTCTCCGCTACAGAAAAAGATACATCATCAACAGCACGAACCGTATGATGGTGGTTTGTATATTGTTTACATAAATGCTCAACTTGAATCATACTACACCACTTTCATTACGGAATCTAATAATACGCGCGTATACTCGTCTTTTGGATGGTTCATAATATCTTCCGTCGCCCCCACTTCAACGAGCTGGCCTTTATGCATTACACCAATGCTATTAGCGATATGTCCGGCAGCCTTGATGTTATGCGTTACGATAACAACTGTTGCACCAAGGGCTTGTGTTACCTCTTTTAAAAGGTCTAGCACAGAGGCTTGCACGAGCATATCCAGAGCACTAGTTGGTTCATCGGCAAATACGATGCTCGGCTTCAAGATGAGGCTTAAAGCTATTGCTAATCGCTGCTGCATGCCACCGCTCAATTGGAATGGATAGGACTGTAAGATACGCTCGCCATCAGTGAGGTGAACGAGCTGTAACATATTGATAACGCGACTGACCTCATAGCTTTCACCATGAGCAAGGAACAAATCCTTAAAGTGATTTTCTACGGTGCGATTTGGATTTAGATAGGCGCTAGGATTTTGAAAAATCATAGAAATCTTGGTGCCCCGCAATTGTCGCCAATCACTATCACTCAAAGAAGAAACATCGATGCCGTTTAGCAAAATTTGGCCGCTAATGGTAGCTTGTTTCAACATGCCAAAAGCGGCACGAACTAACGTAGATTTACCAGATCCGCTTTCACCAACGATGGCAAAGACCTCACCATTGGGCACGGAGAAGGATACATTACGCACCGCCTCTTCCGCACCATATGAAATTGTAACCTTATCAAATACGATACAATCAGATTTATTCAATAGTAGAATCCTTTGTTAATAAGTAGTAATCGATTGGATGTACTGGTACATTTTTAACTTTTGTAGTAGATACAACCGTTGCACTTGGATACAACAAATAGATATCTGCTACGTCATCAACTAAGATTTGTTGCGCTTGTTTTGCAATATTAGAGCGTTCGTTTTGATCAAATGTTACGGACAATTGGTCGATTAACGCATCTACTTGAGGGTTAGAGTAGCCACCAACGTTTGATTTCGCACCAGTTTTGTAGAATAAGCTGAGGAACCAGTAAGGATCGTTTGTAGACATAGTCACTACATTGCGTTCTACTAAATCGAAACCATCTGTACCAAGTGTATCTACTTCATCAGGACTTTGTAGTTTTTTTAGTGTTACATTGATGCCCGCTTTTTTCAATTCTTGTTGAATTTCTTCGTATAAGCTTGTGTCTTTACCCCAAATAGCAATAGTAATCGCTAATTCTTTGCCATCTTTTGCATACATGCCGTTTGCATTCTTAGCGTAACCAGCTTGAGTCAAGATTTGGTCAGCTTTTGCTACATCTGTCATCGGTTTATTAGCAATCGCATCATAGCCTAAGTTGGCAGATGGAGGGAATGGTGCCGCCCCTGGTGTAGAGCCATTGCCAATGATTTTAGCCATGGAATCATAGTTAATAATATGAGCAATAGCGGAACGCACAGCTTTATCATGTAATGGAGATGCTTCTGTGTTGTTTGCTTTCAACATAAACACACGAACGCCAGCAACGTCTTGAATATTGAAACCGTCTTTGAACAAGCTGCGGTTAGCAGAGTCCACTTTTTGAATTACGTCTACGTCTTTAGATTGCAACGCCATAGCGCGTTTGTTATTGTCTTCGATGTCTTTTACAGTTACAGAGTCAAGACCTGGTTTGCCGCCCCAGTAATCTGCGAAGGCTGCAAGTTCAATTGTTTCACCTTTTTTGAAAGAAGTGATTTTGTAAGGACCTGTAAGAACTGGTTTAGATGCTACATCTTTAAGATCTGCAGTGTCCATGATAACGAACGCTGGTTCAGTCAAGCTGGACAATAAGGAGCCGTTAGGTTCTGTTGTTTTAATAATCAAGTTTTGACCATCTACTGCGATAGATTCAATCTTAACAGCTTTTGCAGAACGAGCACTTTGTTTCATTGTGTACTCGATGGACTCTTTTACCTTTTGTGGCGTCATTGGAGTGCCATTGTGGAATTTAACATTTTCACGGATGTGGAATTTCCATGTTGTAGGGTCCACATTTTCCCAGGAGTCTGCTAATTGTGGAGCAAATTTCATATCTGGTGTTACCGTTGCCAATGTTTCACCAGCGCCGATACGCGTCAATGTCCACGCATCCCACTCGTGAGTTGGGTCTAATGTTTCACCAAACCAATACAAACCAACATTCATATGCTTCCCTTGTTTGCCTTGTTTAGCGGTATCACTTCCGCAACCTACCAAGAGAGCTACCATGCACAGCATAGTTAGACATGCTAATAACCAACGTTTCATAACTTCTCCTTTTTGAACATCGCCTCTGTGAAAGAGGCTTTCAACATAAACATCTATACACAGCGCGGTTAGCGAGATACATCGAGAGCATCGCGCAACGCATCACCAATATAGTTAAATAAAACAACAGTAATAAAAATAGCGAGCCCCGGGTAAATTAGCAGCCACGGCGCCGTTTGTAGAAAATCTCGGGAGCTCAACAAGATAGCGCCCCACTCTGGATCCGGCGGTTGCACACCGATGCCTATGAGTGAGAAACTGGCTACCAAAATGATGGCATCACCTAGATGTTGAATAATAACAATCACCAACGGTGGCAATACATTCGGCAGAATATAACGCCACAGAATTCGTAGATTTGAAGCACCTGACATACGAGCAAAGGTAATATACTCCGCGTGGCGTTCAATCTGTACGAGGCCTCTAGTGATACGGGCATATTCCGCCCATTTCGTAATGCACAAGGAAATGATTACATTCGTTATGCTAGGTCCCATAATACCGATGAAAGCAATAGCAATCACCATGTTCGGAAACCCTAGTACCAAATCAATCAAGCGAGATAACCAACGGTCCACGCGAGGTGTAGAGAATCCTGCTAACCCACCAATAGCGATACCGATGGCCCCACTAATGCCAATGATGGTGAAAGCAATCCCTAAAGAGGCTTTACCACCGTACAAAATACGAGACCACACATCACGACCGAGTTGGTCAGTACCTAATAGATGGGTACTACTAATATCTTGTAAGCGGTCCGCGATATTCGTCGTTTCAGGATCAAATGGTGCTATATAGGGAGCGCATAAGAAAAATGCGATCCATAGAGCTGCTAATACCAACATAACGTATAAAGTATAGGGCTTTTGTCTACTCATAAGAACCTCCTTTTATAGCGGCTCTTCGTTTCGGATTCAGCCAAACACTCAATACATCAATGATGATATTAATTACGATGAACACCAAGGTAATCCAGATGATATAACCTTGCATCAAAATATAATCGCGAGCCATAATGCCTTGTACCATCATGTAACCAATACCTTTTATGGAGAATACCGTTTCAATAACGGCAGAGCCACCTAGCATAGCACCCATAGTTACCCCCATCATAGGCAACAACATAAGTCCCACATGAGGGAATATGTAACGGGTGTAGACCATCCATTCTGGCAAGCCTAATGCTCGCGCCCCCTGTACAAAGGGCTGTCGCGACACTTCTAAAATAGCATTGCGCAACCGACGAATATAGAGACCACATATCCATAAAGCAAGGGTTACCGCGGGCAATACATAGGCAGAAAAGCCATTGGTATTCGTTACCGACACTAGCTGTAATTTAACACCGAATAAGTACAGTAATAATAAACCGACCCAGAACCCAGGGATTGCTAATGCTAGGAATGTAACGAGACGAACTCCATGATCAATCCATGAGTCTTGATACTTTGCAGATAACATACCGAGCGGTATGGTCACCACTATCCCCATAACAAGAGCTAAAGATACGAGCCCCAATGTATTTGGTAGGGCCCCTTTCAACAACGTGGTCACAGGCACTGCATAAAGTATAGACTCACCAAAGTCCCCTTGTACAATTTGACCTAACCAACGTAGGTATTGTTGCCACCAAGGGTCATTGAGCCCTAACTGCTCTCGTATCTGTGCAACTACAACTGGATCTGGTGTAGCCCCTACAAGATTAAACTTCATCGACACGGGGTCGATAGGAGATAATTTTATCAATACAAATGTACCGATGGTAACAACCAATAAAATACCTACAATACTCGCCAAACGCTGTAGTATTAATCGATACAATACATCACCTGCCTTCTTTATCACAAAATAGCTATATTTATATTCTATCAATGTAATACTTAGATAGATATACCCATGTGGGTATTTAGAATCGTTATCATTATGAAAGTTTTGCATACCAACATAAAAACGGCCCCTCATGAGAGGAGCCGCTTCTTATATAACCCTTACAGTGTCCATGCGAGTGCTTCACCACAGCTCGCATGCCTATCCCACTAGGCTGGACTGTTATATTATTTTGTATATGCTGTATGTGCTGTAGGTGCTACAGTATTAGCAATGATCGCTTTTGCCATGTCGCGATTTACAGGGCGTTCAAAGTACATCGCATGGTTTTGACCATCTTTTGTCCACCCAGCGAGGTATACCATTTTTTCGCCACCTTTGAACGTAACCTTTGTACCGTTTACCTTTTCTGTAGCTGTAACGCGATAATCCTTATGATTACCACTGATATCACCTTTTGTAGTACCTACACGATACACAATACGTTTGCCTGCTGCTTGATTGCGAGTAGAATCTTCACCAGCTTGGTAAACATACACAACTTGCAAAACATCTTTATTGATTGTGCTTACAGACTCAATATTATAGCCTACAGGTAATACTTTAGGTAGATGAGGCATAATATTCATGTATTTAGCAGCTTCATCAATAGTAGCAAATTCATGAATTGGGCTTGGCATACCAACCATTGGAGCTGCCTGTTCTGCAACTACAGGTTTAGCTGGATCTGGTTTTACATCTAAAGTACCTTGTGCACCAGCAACAGTGTAAGAACCTACACAAGCACACGCAACTGCTAGTAATACAAATTTTTTGACCATGGGTATAATCTCCCTTCGCGTAACATAAAAATTATTAAAAACACATTTATTTTGTATGTGATTTTTCCTCAACAATATTACGGATAATAGCCTTCGCCATATCTCGTGTAACGGGACGCTGAAATTCTAAAGAGTGATTTTGTCCATCTTTCATCCACGATGCAAGATAAACCATTTTCTTACCACCTTTGAAAGTAACCTTTGTACCATCTACACGTTCAGTTTCTATAACCTTATGAATCTTACGGTCATCGCTGATATCACCTTTTAATGTAGTAGATGTACGATAAAAAATAAGAGCACCACCGGCCTTATTTACGTACGGATCTATACCGGGTTCATACACGTACACAACCTGCAAAATGTCTTTCTCAATAGTAATGACAGATTGAATATTAAATCCTACTGGCAACAGCTTTGGCATTTGAGGTCTAAACCCTATATATTCAGACGCTGCTTCTACAGTGGTGAACACATGTACAGGACTTGGCATAACAACGCCAGGAACAGCTGCTTCAACAGACATTTCTAAGGGGCCAGAAACTTTAGTTTGTGCATCCATAGCATCTTGACCCTTAACAACTCCATAGGTACCTATACAGATGCAAGCTAACGCCATCAAAAAAGATTTCTTTAGTATTGAGGTCATAATAATATACTCCACAAAATACATTTTGCAAAATTATATTTATCAAAACACGCTTAATAAGTATATCCTAAATAATTGGGGAATTCAAGTAATATTCATCATATATCGGTTTTTATTAATATAGGTAAATAAAATCATTTATCAACTATGATATGACTAGTTACTTTTACCCAAACTATCAAGTATTAAGCTATTTCTTATGTACCATAAAGCCTGCCGCTTGTTGGTTTGCCATGATTGTCACATCAGAGATTTGCAAGCGTTTAGGTTGGTTCGTTACATATAGTACAACATCGGCCACATCCTCTGGTTGGATGGCATCGATACCAGCGTACACAGATTTAGCTCGTTCCGCATCACCGTGGAAGCGTACTTCACTAAATGGAGTTTCTACGATGCCTGGTTGAATGGTGGTAACCTTAATATCTGTAGCTATAGTATCCATACGAATGCCATCACTTAATGTCTTAACAGCTGCCTTTGTGGCGCAGTAAACAGCACCACCTGGATATGCATAAATGCCTGCCGTAGAGCCCATATTTACAATATGACCTTCATTTTTATCAATCATAAAAGGTAGTACTGCTTTTGTTACATATAAAAGGCCTTTCACATTGGTATCAATCATAGTCACCGCATCATCAACGGCACTATCTTGGAAAGGATCAAGCCCTTGTGCAAGCCCCGCATTATTTACGAGCACATCGACGCCACCAAAAGCCTCGATAGCAGCAGGAACCTTACTTTCAACATCCTCGCGACTACGCACATCAAGAACTAACGTCTCAACACGCACGCCATATTCCTTAGACAAACGAGCCTGTACCTCGCCCAATAACTCAGCACGACGACCAGAAATCAACACATTATCGCCATGCTTTGCATAAGTCTCAGCAATACAAAGACCAATACCAGACGTTGCACCAGTGACAAAAATATTACGAGCCATAAAAGCCTCCTCATCATCAATCCGTTTTATTCTATCAAGTTCATTATACCATTATGAAAATAAAAAAACGCTACCCTACCCCCTATAATCTATAAAAATAGTGTATACATTGGAGCCTTCTGCTATTCTCTAGAATGATATGCTGGCGCATCTCTATGTAAGACAAAATATTTGAGCTCTACTACAGCTAGAAAGCAAATAGGGATACCTATTCGAAGCCGCCTTGGGCGCTACGCGTAGCATTCTCTCCTTTTCCCCTAAATGATATGTCGGTGCAGATAGGATTTAAAAGAATACATAAAGTGGCTTATGGATTTATGAATATGATAATAAAAAGAGGATACCCTTTCTGAAAACGACTTAGCTCGCTTTAGAGCCTTCTACTATTCCCTAGAATAATATGCTGGCGCATCTGTATGTAAGACAAAATATTTGAGCTCTACTACAGTTAGAAAGCAAATAGGGATACCTATTCGAAGCCGCCTTGGGCGCTACGCGTACCCATGAAGGCTGAGGATAGGTATCCCTATTGTTTTATTTAATTTAATTTATAGAGCTCAAATACGCTAGCTTTTATTTCAGATGCGCCAACATATCATTTAACACTTCCATGCAATCCCCCACGATACCGTAGTTAGCGTGTTGGAAGATTTCTGCGTTTGGATCGTTGTTGATAGCCACGATTGTGTCAGCACCGGAGATGCCGCTCACGTGTTGGATAGCGCCGGAGATACCGAATGCCAAGTATAGTTTAGGACTTACAGTTTTACCTGTTTGACCTACTTGATATGGCAATTCAATCCATCCTTTTTCCACAAGTGGGCGTGTAGCCCCTACAACGCCACCGATAGCATCAGCTAGTTCATAAAGCTTATCAAAGTTTTCTTTGGAGCCCATACCACGACCACCAGCTACGATGATATCTGCTTCTTGGATATTGTAACCATCTTTGCTGAATGGAATGAAGTCGAGACGCTTCATGCGAATGTCTTCAGGCTTGAGGTCAAATTGTTCAATTTGGATACGACCCCAGCTATCTGCGATGCGTTCAGGTTTTTTAAATACGTTAGGACGGACAGAGCCCATTTGAGGACGATGGTTTGGAGAAATGATTTCCGCCAAAATATTGCCGCCCAAGGCAGGACGTGTCCATTCAACAAGGCCTTCATTTGTATCTACTGTCAAGATTGTACAGTCCGCAACAACGCCGTTTTGCATACGACCAGACATGCGAGGCGCCAAGTCACGGCCATTGTTAGTGGCACCAATTAAGAGGATATTAGGCTTATGATCTTCAAAGAAGTCTGTTAACACCTTAGTGTAGCCATCCGTTGTGTAGTATTTCAAAAGGGGACTTTCAAAAACGTGAACAATATCAGCACCATGTGCTACCAGTTCCTCTGCTTCAGTTTGAACATGCTCACCAAGGAGCATAACTTGAACTAGCTGGCCCAATTCCTTAGCAATGCGGCGAGCTTGACCGATTAGTTCATACGTAACCGGATGTACCACGTCATCGATGGTATCGGCTACAACAAAGACGTCTCTATATTCATCAAAATTTGTTACGGCCATTACCGGTCACCTCCTTTAGAACCTTCATCACCTTTAGCAGCTGCTACCGCCTTAAACTCACTAGGGGACACGCTTTCAACAGATGCAGCCCGTTGTACAGGATCTTTTACATCTACGCCCTCATCATTATCCTCAACTACATCAACAGGTGCATCATTTGGCACCAATAAATGAGCAAATTTTTCAGGCTTAATATGATAAGCCAATTCAAGAACCTTTTTAGCCCCTTCCTCGATGGATGGCAACATTTCTACCTTGCCACGAAGAGGTGGTTGGTATACCTTGCGCACCCGCGTAGGGGAGCCGTTAAGACCGATACGGCTTTCATCAATATGCGACATATCACGCAATGTAATATGAGAAATGGTATAACGTTTTGCATAAATAGAGCTCCAAAGACCTGGTTGGCGCGGCTCGTTGAGCTCAGCTGTGGCTGTAACCAATAACGGCAATGGAACCTCTACGATTTCATAGCCATTTTCATGTTGTCGTTTCACCACTGCTTTTTGAGCTGCTTGATCTACAGATAATTCACAAGCATAAGTAGCTTGTGCCATACCGAGTTCCTCTGCAATTTGAGGGCCTACTTGTGCCGTATCGCCGTCGATTGCCTGTTTACCACAGAAAATGATTTGGAACTGACGGTTCATAGTCCGTTGAATATGACGGATGGCAGACGCAATGGTATAGCTAGTAGCCAATGTATCGGCACCACCGAACGCGCGATCTGTAACGAGTACTGCATCATCGGCACCAAGGGACAAACACTCACGAAGAGCGGCCTCAGCCTGTGGAGGGCCCATGGATAAAACGGTTACACGACTACCTTCATATTGGTCTTTCACCGCAAGAGCCGCCTCTAACGCATGCATATCGTCAGGGTTTACAATGCTAGGCAAGCCTGTGCGGATGAGATTATTTGTTTCCGGATCCAGCTTAATCTCAGATGTATCTGGAACCTGTTTGATACATACTAATAACTCCATACACTCACCCCTGTCTAAATTCTACGCCCTTAGCGTTACGCGGATATTTCCATGTTTTTACGATTGTTTCACCACAAAGAACGCGGCATGTACCACACTCTAAGCAACCAGCGAAATCAAAGGCTAAATCGCCATTCTCTTGTAATGTATATAGACCAGCAGGACAGCCGTTTACGAGTTTCATTTTCTCTTCGTGGCTAAAACCAGCGCCATCCACAAGGATATGAGGAGACGTTTCATCTACATAATATTTATTGGCGCCCAAACGCTCTTCTAGTTTCATAGGGAACGCACCCCTTTCCAAGCATCACGAATCAAGGTAAATAGGCCAATGTCTCCGACACGGCGCATGATTTTTTTCATCATTGGTACTGCACCATCACCGTTTACAGTGAATACGTCGCGCATCAAATTGTTAACAAATGCTGGGTATTCATTGAAAATACGCGGATGTGTAGCAAGGAATTTAGGCATATTCTTGTAATGCTTCAAATCTTTCAGTAACCAAGAAGCCTTGATTTGACGTTCATACAACTTAGCTACGCGGTCCATATTTTCGTCGCGCAAGGCTACGTTAACCGCATCTGCTGCACACATACCGGACTCGATGGCAAGGTCCATACCACGAATAGTATAGCCAAGATTCATACACATACGTGCCGCATCACCGACGATAACATACCCATTACCACCCAACTCAGGCATAGATTTATAGCCACCTTCTGGTACAAGATGAGCACTATGCTCTTTCAATTGGCCATTTTTCAATAATGGTGCAATTCTTGGATGGCTTGTGAAAGCTGACAGCATATCGTCTACAGAACGATCGGCTTTGCCAATATCTTCAAGGCCTACAACCATACCTACAGAAAGGCTATCTTTATTTGTGTAAATAAAACCACCGCCTAATAAGCCAGAGGTCATATCGCCTAAAGTTAGCCATGCCATACCGTCATCACCAGACAGCATGAGGCGATTTTCAAGATCTTCTTTCTTAAGTTTATATACCTCTTTTACACCTACTGCCATTGTACTTGGATCTGTAGGAGCTGTGAGGCCAGTCTTTTCCAATAATAATGTATTGGAGCCTTCTGCGATGATAACGAGTTTTGCATACACTTCATCATCGTGGCACCGAACGCCTACAACGCGTTGTTTTTTGCCTTCTCCTTCAGTAATGAGATCTGTTACCTGTACATTGGATACGAGAAGAGCCCCTTTTTTCTCAGCCTCTTCAGCGAGCCATTTATCGAATTTGGCGCGTAATACTACGTAGGATTCCTCGTTAGGTTGTCCATCTTCGTAGCTGTATTCAATAGTCGTCATTTCATTGCCAGCGCCAATAGAAATGCGTTCTTTTGTTACCTTACGTTCCAATGGGGCACGGTCTCTAAAGTCCGGTACTAACCGTTCTAAAGAATGCGTATAGATACGTCCACCCATCATATTTTTAGCGCCTGGTGCGGTACCGCGTTCAATGAGTAAAACCTTTACCCGTTGCTCCGCGAGGCGTAACGCCGCCGCAGAGCCTGCTGGGCCTGCACCAACAACGATAACGTCAAATGTTTCATTGCGATCAATTGCCATATACTCAGCTCCTTTAAATCAAAGCTTAGACTTACATAAGTTCATATAGTATATATATTTCTCTATTAAGAACTAAAATACCTTTAAAAATTACCACAGAAAAATGAATATATTCTATATTTTACGATTTTATATTATAAATGTATCTATAGGATGTATATATACTCATTATATACTTATACTATTGCATACTTTCTATTATAAATAGGTGCAACAAAATTCATCAATTCGTGAAATTTATAAGTTTATCTAGCTTTCAAAGGAAAAGTAGCGTATGATAAAAGTAGGAAAAACCCTATACGGAGCAACACGCGTATAATACGACCGCATAATGCAAGACCACGGTCAAGGTTAGGCACTCATTATTTTGGAATTACCAGAGGAGGCCATATGGACCCGTTAAGAATCTTGAAAGCATTATCAAATCCACATCGGTTAGATATTATATTGTGGCTAAAGCAACCAGAGAAAGAATTTGGTGTACAAGTACACACTAAAACTCTTATCGATTTCCCTAACAGTGTAAGTGTTAAGAGTATTCAAAAGCGCTGTGGTGTATCTCAATCTTCCATCTCTACATTTATGAGCATCTTAGAAAATGCGGAACTCGTAGAGTCTCGCAAGATTGATCAGTATACCTATTTCCGCCGTAACGAAAAAGTAATTCGTGAGTTCGGCGAATGGTATAACAAAGAGGTATCCATCCAATCGGATGATAAAGAGGTATCCATTCAATCGGATGATATCGATAAATTATTAAAAACGCTTAACTTAGAAGACACTTCGTATCCTACAACAGAGGAAACCTCTGTGCCTGTCGAGCAACTCGCTGCCGAAATCAATACTAAGGGATCCGATTATGATGAAAACAGAAAATAAAATTCTCCCTTATTCACTATACTTAGGGATAAAAGAAAAAGAGCTATAATACATGTGATTATAGCTCTTTTTTATTTTTAATCATTCAATATATTTTGTAAATCTCGCCGATTATAGTAAATATGACGAACCTCCATTACATCTTCAATTACTACATAAAAGATATAAAAGTTGCGTACTATAATTTTATAATATGGATACTCACGTTGTTTCTTACTCGGATATACGGCAAAAGATTCTGGACAACTTAATCTTGTGTATATAGCAGCCTCAATATCTGTAATTAGTTGATGAGCGGCTTCTCTATTATGCAGAACATAAGTTATATAATCAACAATATGATTAAGCTCCTCTTCAAATAATGGTAAAATCGTAAGTTTATATTTCCGCTCCATCGATTCTCTCCCTTACGCGACGAAATACATCGGCACCAGAGTATCGAATTTTACTTTCTTTTGCTGCAGAATCAGCTTCATCCAAGGCGTACTCAATAGGATCTGTTAATGCTGAATATTGTTCAATACTCATTAACACCATAGTTCCATATCCATTCTTAGTTAAAAATACAGGCGAATTTGTTGTAATAACGGTTTCTTCAACTTCAGGAAATTTATTACGCAAGTCTGATACAGGTCTAATATTAATCAATATATACACCTCCTTATATCATAATTCTATCATTATTTTATTAATTTTACTAACAATATTATGGCAATCAATAGTTCAACTAAAAATGCCCTCCAACAGGAGGGCATCTATTATATTAGAATTATACTTCTTCTATCGTTGTGCTTCATAGGCTCTGAATAGTTTAGATAATAATTCAGGTGCCAAGCGCAATAGGTCTGGGTTTTCACAGAAGGATACGCGTAATTGTGTTCTGCCTGGATTATCTTCACCTTTTTTACCGCTATAGAAACCATTGAGTGGAGCCATGAGGAGTGTGTATTCTTTACCATCATCAAGACTAATAGCACCGTGTTCAGCACACCAAGAGGCAAATTCCACACCGTCAAAGCCAGGTTTCGCTACCTTGCGTACGTCAATAACGAAGTAAATCGACGCTTCTGGACGAGATACGATGAAATCAGGTTCTACCGCTTTGAATCCTTCGTGAAGTTCAAAAATCATTTGACGGTAGTAATCACGTTGTTGCTCATACCAGTTATGAAGCTCTGCATAGCTTTCATGAGCCAAAGCACCAAAGATATATTGACCTAATGTATTAGCACTAAGGTTCGCTGTATATTCGGCTACAGATTTTTCATAGCATAATTTGTTATCCGTAATGATGGCACCAATACGTAGGCCACAAGCGTTCCATACCTTACTAGCTGTTTCAAGACTAATACGACGGCCTTCAATGCCAGGCACATCCTTATCAGTTAAAGCCCAAATACTAGATGTTTCTTTCCCTTTTTCGTAAGCCAATTCGCGATAGGCTTCGTCAGAGATAATCCACAAATTATGTTTCACACATAATTTTGTATATTCAATCAAAGTTTCTTTACTGAATAATTGACCTGTTGGGTTATCGTAAGGAATGATGAGCAACGCACCTGGTTTTGTATCGATGATACGTTGTTCTACAGTTTCTACGGATGGCAATTCAAATTCACCATTTTCATTAAGTTGACGCTCCACAGTAACTGTTTTACGACCAATGCGAAGACCTACCGCATCATAGTTTGTATAGGATGGGTTGAACATTAATAGAGGACGTTCCTCTTCACCAGCACCACCACATACGCCAAGCATGATAATTTCCATGGCCATGGATGCACCGTCTGTTACAAGTACATTAAGTCCTGTTGTATCAAAGCCTTGGCTGCGTAAAATATGAAGGAATGCTTCGCGGCATTCATCGGTACCTGTAGTTGGTACATACGGTACAATGCCTGTGTGGAACGGGCTATTCACACCGCCCAAATCGAACAACCGACGCTGCATGGCGGGATGCATAGGACGCATTACATTACCAATAGAACCATTCACCAAAATTGGTGGGTTCTTACGTTCCAAGAATTTAATTTGTCCTAGGCGAATGCCAGATGGCTTTCGAGCCATCATATACGGCGACAATTCTGGTTGTTTCATTCAGATCCAACTCCTCTAAAAAAGAAACTGCCTCGATAGAGAGGCTATATTAACTGTAAAAGTAACAAAACCACAACATACAGCCGCAGTTCTATTCTTTACAAAGATAAAGTACTAATATATTGATATATATAGATACCTAATATTATAGTGCTTTTACTATAGAAAATCTATAGTTTTATAATACAGACTTATGTTCTTATCTTTCATATACCATTTGTGCCATGAAGTAAATACCGCGACCAATATGATAGGTTTTAGCTAGTATTGATTCATTAGCTAGAATAGCGACCTTTTTATTTTTAATGGCTTTAAGGTTTGCTAATGTAGGATCATTGTAGTAGCTATTGAGTACCGCATCACGATTAAAATCTGCTGCTTTTATGTCCATCGGCACGATGATAACATCGGGGTCAGCCTTGATAAGATCGTCTTTTTTACCTACATAAGACCTTTTCACACCGACTTTAGTGGCCGCATTGTCTACATTTACATATTTGAGCATATCTTGAATCAGTGTATCTGGAGCCCCATATAGGCCATTTTCATTATAAACGGCAACGGTCTTCTTTTGCTCATCACGACGAGCAAAGCGCAGTGATTCTGTATCCCGAATATAATTCATCATAGTTCCAACTAACGTTGCCACCTTATCTTCACGACCCAATAGCTGACCTACTGCTTTTGTTTGGTCCTCTACCTCGTTTACCGTCTTAGGCGCTCTTAACAGTGCTACCTTTACACCTGCTTCTCGTAGAGGCCTAACGAGGTCTGTAGCTCCATTGTCATCTTCAACAATTACAATATCTGGTTTTAATGCCTCAATAGCTTTCACATTAGGCGCCACGCGCTGCTTTACACCATTCGATGTTTGGTACGGTGCTGCAGTGCTAGCCACCATAGAATCACCAGCTAGTTCAGATACAAGATCTGCTGCATTAGGCCCCACTGCTACGATGCGCTCTGCCTTATGATCAAGGATGACCGTCTCACTCGTGCCATCTACCATCTTATAAATGCCCTTTGAGCTCAACATGCCAAAGATTCCGCCACTGGTGAAAGCATTCCAAGACTTATACATGCCCATAATAGCCACTACTAATACGCCTACAAAGACGGCTAATATGATTAATAAACGTTTTAACTGCATATGCTCTCTCCTCATATACCATTATATTTAACAATACCCTCATAGGTGCTAGGTCCATAGAGCCATTTTGCCATTTGTTCCATCGCTGAAAAGGTTTTTGTGGAATAACTCATCAAAGACATTTCATGGATAGGATATACATAGCCTTTTTTAACAGCTGTTATATTCTGTAAATCCGGATCTTTCATAATGGCCTCTACATCTTGTTTGTATTCAGGCAACTTATCTAGATAGCGTGTCGGCACAAAGATAACATCAGGATTAATACGGATTAAATCTGCTTTTGTGCCCATCGATTTCGTCATATCCACCGTCGTTTTATGATCACGATACCACCAAACATCAGATAACATATTAGGGTCCTTGCCGCTTTCCAATATAACAAGGTTCCCAGCACCATCTATACCATGTACTGTTTCAATCATGTCCCGCACAATGCCCGACCGATACACGCCATGATTGCTATTATACAAAGCAATAACTGGCTTTTTATCATTTTGGTGCGGTTCTACATATTTCTTAACCATCCGAGTATATCCGGAAAATGCGCTGCTCCGATCTTTCTCATGGAATAGCTTCGCCATCGATTGCGCTGTCTTTATGATGCCATCTAAACTGTCCTTTTTTGTATATACAAAGACAGGAATACCTGCTGACCGCAATGAAGCCACAAAGCTCGGTGGCACCGTATCAGATGCGACTACAACCTGTGGGTCATAGGACTTAATAGAATCTACCGTTTGCTCTACGCGACCATTAATCTTAACCGAACTTGCATAGGAAGAACCATCACTGGCGACAATGTAATAATCCCCACCTGCAGATTCGACAATATCGACCGTATTCTCCCCTAGTGTAACGATACGTTCCACATAATCAGGTACTGTCATAGACGTCCCCTGATTATCTACAACCTCCATTTGGTTCCTCGCGGCTAACCATTTGCCTACCGTGCCATGTCTTGGTATAACATCGCCTAATAATCCAGGTGATATAGCAATAACCAAACCAATCACTATAAGGATACCTAAAAAGACATAATTAAATACAATCCATTTTAAGGCTTTAAGTATGCTCGATTTCTGATTCATAAGCAGCCCTCTCTCATCTACAACTTACGATTTAAGGATAATTTATATGTTAAGTATACAGTATGAAACTAAGCGCGGTCTACACGGGATATCATCATTGATACAAAGAAAAGACCGAGCCCCATTGAGCTCGGTCTTGCATACGACATGAACAATCGAACAATTAAATAGTTAAATTATCTATCGATTGTTTTACGTCCACTGTTCGTAGAGTTTGAATGATTTGTAGCTTTAGCAGTATGTTTTGTTGTAGAAGCCTTAGTCACAGGTTTTACTTCTTTACCTTTAGCAGGTTTAGCTTGTTCTGCTTTCACAGGTTTAGCCTTTTCTTGTTTTACCTTTTTGGGTTTCTCTTGTTTCACTTTCACAGGGTTTTTAGCATTAACTGCCGCACCTGCTGGTTTAACAAAGGCATTATTAAGGTTTGTCGCCACTTGTAATGCTACGTCAGAGTTTGGCGTAGATACGATGGATTGGCCTGCTACTGTTACAGTACCACCGCTGTAAGATGCAGAGCCTGGTGTAATTTGGTTGTTATGGTACAACCGTGCCAATTTACCAGCCATGTAATACGCCCGTTCTTCCCCTGTATAGCGGCCACTGCCTGCTGGGCTATAGATATTATCGCCATTGACGTAAACAGCGCCATTAGACACGTTTACGTGATTTCCAGAGTATGTGTACATGCGGGAAATATTGTTATTTACACGATCAGACAACTTAGGATGGTTGTTAGGTGCCACTACTTGTGAAAGCCCTTCACGATAGTGTTCCCCTACCTTGTTGCGTAGAACCGCCATAGAACCAGCTGCACCGCCCACATTATATGGAGATTCGCTTAAAATCTTGAATCCTAGTTCATCGGCTGCTTTTTCTTGGCTCATTGTAAATACTTGGTTAGACAAGTAGTTGCCTGCTACGTTAGATAATAACGCGGCCCCTTCGCTACCACCCGCCGCAATACCTACAGCTGTAGAAAGGCCGATTTGCTTTTTAGCACCATTGATAATGTCTTTATGCTCACCATGAGCAATTTCATGGGCCATTACATAGGCCAATTGATCATCATCAAGGGTATCCAAAGCACCTTTATTAACAGACATAACGCGACCAAGCGTTGCAAAGGCATTAAACTCTGTATCAGGGTTGGCATAGACAACATAAGAACGTTTTACGCTAGGAGAAGCCTCTAAGGTTTTCAGGATACGTTGTACGCGTGCTTGCGCTGCACTATCGTTCAAGTAACCAGTTTTCTCCTTAGTACGTGCCAAGCTTTCTTGTTGACCTTGTTCAGAGTTATCCATTTTATTTAATGCAGTAGATACATAAGCCATAGCAACAGCGCCACCAGCCAATGTTTGTACTGCACTAGATGCCGCATTCACAGGTGCTGTTTGCATAATAGCAGGCGCCATTGTTGCTGCCATAGCCACAGATAACGTAGCTGCTGTAAGTTTCTTGTTCATTCTCTCAACCTCTCGAATTGATTAACCATATAGTAATAAAACAAATTATCACACTAGATTTACACACTATGTATATAGTATCTCTTCATGGTAAATATAGAATGAATAATGGAACAATCATTCATCTGTCATTACTGTCTATTGATTCATCGTTACGATTATTGATCTGATGTTACTGGTTTAGCTGAAAGTACGACCGCTTCTTTACCATCTTTAGAAACGGCACCACCATGGGTATAACCTACTACATCAAAGCCCGCCTCGGCACACTGCTCTGCGATACTTTCATAATTTTCATTCTTACCACGAGTACACGTAGAAAGATGAACCGTAGTAACACCTTTTTTCTTAAAAGACTCAATTTTCTTAGCTAGATCGCCACCACTATGTGTGAAACCTACTAACTCAATATCCTCATCTGCATAACGCTCAAAGGAATCCGCTTTATTCATAAATGCTTTTAAACAACCGCCACAAGAACAGCGCTGCATTGTATCCTCATTGACGAGGACTGCAATTTTTTTAGACATAAAACCTCCTATTAAAGTATAGTATAAACCTTAGTATAACATAGCTATAAGGAAAAGATGTATCCTGAAGCACGTTGATTAATGCTAATTATATATAGGTTAAGCTATAAAATTAACATTTTGAAAACTCATAAATGTCTTAATCACACATCTATAAACTTAGTAAAAATAGGTCGTATTACAATCAGCATTTTCTACCTAATAACAATAAATGATATAACTTGATTTCTCCTATTTCTAGATCTTTAGGAATAGTTAAATACCTTCAAACTTGAATAGTGATTACCAAGCTAAAAGATTATGCTCATTATTTCTTTAAGCTACAAAAAGCTACTAAGTTATTTATATAGTAAAGATAAGAATTTTAATAAACAGTCACTTTAAAATTGAGGTTTGAACGCATATATGCTATCATGGAAGAAAGAAGGATTGGAATGGAGAAACCTAAGTTTATATCTTATACTAGGCCAAATGGTCATAACGAGTTTGAAGAGTTTTATAACTCACTCCCTACTAAAGATAGAAATAAGTTACGTGCCACTATTGATATGATTGAAAAAGCAGGCATACATCCAGCAATACAACTTGAATGGATAAAAAAATTGGATTCTGAAATATACGAGATACGATCAAAAATATCTTCGAACATTCAAAGAGCCTTATATTTTCACATTAGAAATAATCAATATATAATTACACATGGATTTACTAAGAAAACCCAAAAAACACCGACGAAAGAAATAATAAAAGCTAAACAGATAAAACAAGAATTTGAGGAGGAATATTATGCCACTAAAAACTTTAGATAAGATATTTGAAAAAGATATAAATAATCCAGCCTTAACAGAAAGCTATTTAGAAGAGAAAGCTAAATTAGAAAATGCATTAGCCGTTCTAAAAGCACGAGAAGCTGCAGGACTAACACAACGTGATTTAGCAAAAAAATCTGGTGTTCCACAGTCTACAATCGCTCGTATAGAAAAGGGTGCCAATACAAGTTTAAGCACTATGTGTAAAATTGCATTTGCTTTAGATAAACAAGTAAAGATTAGTTTAGTATAAAAAGAACCCCTATCAACTACAATAATGTGGCTTATAGGGGGGTTTTATATTTAAAATAGGTTACATAATTTAAAGTACCTCAACTAGTTTACAGATCATTGGGACGGTATATCTACATAAAGGAATTTATTTACTTTTATTTGGAGTTACTCAACTGCTTTACGGTTCGGTAACATTGGCACGTTGTGCCGCGTTACCGTTTTGTAAGATTTTGACTACCACTAGCCGCGACTTCCTATCAATCCTCACTGTGGATTTCCCTTCTCTGCTCCGCAGCTCGGTAAATCTTACGTTCGGAAGAAAGCGATGCAGTGAATCTGTCGTCGTTTCACTCCTCCATCTTCTACTGCCCTGCTTTTCCCAGGGCCGTCTAACACGGACACTCAAATAGATAATACCTCTACAACCTTGGCTGGAGGCGTCTCTAGCAGGGTTAGCTAGTCGAAGACTAGCAAAAAGAAAAAGGCCTACCATTAGGTAGACCTTTTTCTTTTCGTTAATCAGCGGCTTCCTATCCTCCCAGGCCGTCTCCAGCCAAGTACTTTCGGCGTTTATGAGCTTAACTACTGTGTTCG